>JANOFW010000326.1:0-2161 GCA_031413835.1 Planctomycetia bacterium | reverse complement strand
GGCGGCCGGGTCTGACTCCGGTTCGTCTGCCTCCTTGCGCCCGCGGGGGGGCCCCGCGCGCCCCCTGCCCCGCGCGGCGCTCAACTCAGGGGAACTGGCGGCAATATTCGTAGACCGCGATCGCGGCGGAGGTGGCCGCGTTGAGGCTGTGGGGCAGGCCCGCCATGGGGATCTCGGCGACGCGGTGGAGCTTCTCGAGCAGCTCCTCATCCAGTCCCGTGCGCTCGTTGCCGATCACGAGGGCGGTGCGGCGCACGAAGCGGAAGTCGAACAGGCGCTCGGAGCCGGTGGTCTGCTCCAGGCCGACGATCTGGAAGCCCTCGGCACGCAGCCGGTCGAGGACCGGGCCCAGGCTGCGATGCACCTCGAGCGTGACCGAGTCCGCCCCGTCGCGCGCGATGCGCTCCTCGAGGCGCGCCACGCCGCAGCCGATCACCCGCGGCACGCCGAAGCAGCCCGCCGTACGCACGATGTGCGAGAGGTTCACGTGGCTCTTCATGGGCGCGCAGGCCACCACTAGCTCGCGCGGCTCCCGCGGGGCCTGGGGCGGTCGATGTCGGACGTGCTCGAAGGGGGCCATGGGGCCCAGCCTCGCATGGCGGTCTTTCCGCGCCACGGGCCTTCCTGGCCCGCGCGCTAGAAGTAGTCCGACGACCAGAAGTGCGCCCGGGGATCGGTGGCAAGGCCGCGCAGCATGGGGAGGGTGGTCGCGCGGCCCTCGTCCACGAAGTGGGGGGCGAGGTCGGCGCAGGGGGTGAACCAGCCCACGAGGCGCGTGCGGGTGAGGCGCGCCGCCAGCTGCGCCAGCGCCCGCAGCACTGGAGCGCGCTGCGCCTGGGGGACACAGAGCTCGGTCACCTCCAAGGTGGACTCGTAGAGGCTCACGCGGGCGTAGCCGGTGCACGGTTCGCCGTGGCCGAAGTAGAGGTCGTCCTGCTGGAGGCCGATGCTGCGCGCGAAGCCGGCTTCGTCGCGGTGGATGTGCGGGGCGGCGCCGTGGTGCCGCTCGTAGAACTGCGCGAGCGTGGCGGCCTCGCGCCGCGGGTCGAGCGGCGTGAGCGCGGCTTGCGGCCCGGAGGCGGCCAACTCGGCCGGCTGCTTGCAGGCGTTTTGCCAGGCAGGCAGGACCTGGAAGCCCATGCGCTCGTAGTAGGCCGGGGCGACGGCGGAGTAGAGCAAGCCCACGCCGCGGCCCTCGGCCTCGGCCGCGTCGATCGCGTGGCGGCAAAGCCGCTCGGCATGCCCGCGCCGCCGCGCCTCTGGACGCGTCGCCACGGCGCCGATGCCGTAGGCCGGCAGGACGGCGCCGCCCGCGGAGAGCACGAGGGGATGGATCACCAGCGAGGTGACGGCCTCGCCGTCCTCCTCGAGCAGCCACCAGGTGGCGCTCGCGCGTCGCGGATGCGCGAGGCGCAGCGCCTGGAAGTGCTCGAGAGGCTGCTCCGGGTGGTTGGCCGCGTGCGCCACGGCCGTCACGGCCAGGCGGTCGGCGCGCGTCAGGGCCTGACGGATGCGCTGCATGTCAACCGCGCCTGCGGCGCGGGCGCTCCGTCGGGACCGGTCGCCTGGGCCGGGCCGAGGCCCGCTCCGGGATCGTGAGCTCGCCGATGCTCCGGCGGATCGCGAGGGTCAGCCGCGACGGCTCCCCGTAGGAGCGCGCGAGCAGCATGGCGCCCTCGAGCGTCGCGATCCACAGGCGGGCCGCCTCGCGCGCCTCTCCCTGGAGCGCGAGCTCCCGGCCCGCGCGCCCCCGCTCGAGCACGTTCGCCAACCAGGCCTCGCTCGCGCCGAAGAAGGCGCGGATGGCGCGCTGCATGGGCGCCGGGAGCGTGTCGTGCTCGGCCGCCAGCATGCCGCACAGGCACATGCGCCCCGCCGCGAGCACGTCCACGTACAGCTGCGCGTAGGCCGCGAGCTGCGCGAGCGCTGAGGCCTGGGTGGCGGCGATGCGGGCGAGCGCGGCGGCGAAGCGCGCCGAGTAGCGCTCGATCAGGGCCTTGCCCAGGTCGGCCTTGTTGGGGAAGTGGTAGTGCAGGCTCGCCGTCGTGATGCCGACCTGGGCGGAGACGTCGGCGTAGCTGAAGCCGTTGAAACCCCGCGTCTGCACCAAGCCCTCGGCCGCGTCGAGCACCAGGTCGGCCGTCTTCGGGGGACGGGGGCG
>JANOFW010000325.1:0-2028 GCA_031413835.1 Planctomycetia bacterium | reverse complement strand
GGACCGGCGAGGGCGTCGGAGGGATCAGCGGCTGATCCGCCGGCCAGTTGACGTCGAGCGGGTTCTCGCGGGGGGGCGGACCGCCGCGGGCAACCCTAGCACGCGACGACAGGCTGGAGGTGCCGACGGAACAGTGGCCGGGGCCCGCCCCGCCCTCGCGCCGCAGGAGGGGCGGCGGAGACCCGACCACCGTGTCTGGGGGGGGAGTTACGATTCCACCCCCAGGGAATGTGATCTGACGCTTGCCAGCCTCGGAAGACGGTGTAGGTTGCTCGCGAACGGCTCGGCAGGCCGCTCGGGCATCGCAAGCGTCAGGAGGAGCACGTCATGGGCAACTTCGAGAAACTGTCCGTCCTGGTGATCGTGGTCATCATCGTGATGATCCTGGTCGTGGCGATCTACGAGTGGACGGGCTCGCCCTCCGAAGGCACGCCCACGACCGACAGCGCCAGCGTCGAGCCGCTCACCCGGCCGCTGTCGGTGACGCCAGATCCCTTCACGCCGCTGCCCTCGCCGACGCCCCCGGGCACCCCGCCCCCCCGCGAGAACCCGCTCGACGTCAACTGGCCGGCGGATCAGCCGCTGATCCCTCCGACGCCCTCGCCGGTCCCCGCCCCCGCGCCGGATCCCGCCCCCGCTCCCGCCCCCACGCCCGGCGTGACCGAGATCCCCGAGACCACCCACGTGGTCGTGGCCGGCGACACGCTCGGCGAGATCTCGATGAAGTACTACCAAAAGGCCTCCCTCTACACGCGCATCATGGACGCCAACCCCGGCCTGACCCCCGAGACGCTGCGTTTGGGCACCAAGCTCAAGATCCCCGCCCTGCGCATCGAGGCCTCGGCCACGCCGGCCATGCCCGTTGAACTGGCCGCGAGCGGCGATCGCCCGATCCCCGGCAAGGACTACAAGGTCCGCCGCGGCGACACCTGGGAGAAGATCTCAAAGGCCGCCTTCAACACCACCGAGCGCTGGCCCGAGATCTACATGAAGAACATGAAGCGCGTCTCGCGCCGCGACGAGCTGCGCCCCGACCTCGTGATCGCCATCCCCAACTGATCGCGCCCCACGGCGCGGGGCGTCGGCGGTACGCTGCGCGGCGATGAGCCTCCGCGACATCCAGGCTGGCGGCGGTGGCGCGCTCGGCGCGTTCGCGCGAGCGGGGCTCACGCCCTTGGCCTGGGCCTTCGGTGCTGGCGTCGCTGCCCGTGACCTGGCCTTTCGCCGGGGCCTGTGCAGCGCGCGCGCCCTGCCCGTCCCGGTGCTCTCCGTGGGCAATCTGGTGGCCGGCGGCACGGGCAAGACGCCCTTCACCGCCTTGCTGGTCGAACGCCTCCGTGCACGCGGACGCCATCCCGGCGTGCTCTCCCGCGGCTACGGGCCCCGCACGGCGGGCGGGCTCTCCGACGAAGGCGCCGTGCTGGCCTTCCTCAGCGGCACGCAGAGCAACGCTGGCCTTCCGCAGGTCGAGGATCCCGACCGCCTGCGCGGCGGCCAGGACCTGCTGGCGGACCACCCTGACGTCGATGTGCTGCTGCTCGACGACGGCTTCCAGCACCGCCGTCTCGCCCGCGCGCTCGACATCGTGCTGCTCGACGCCACGAACCCCTTCGGGCACGAGCACATGCTGCCCCGCGGTCTGCTGCGCGAGCCGCCCTCGGCTCTTGCCCGCGCCGGCCTCGTCGTGCTCACGCGGGTGGAGCGCGCGGATCCGGCTAGCCTCGCCGTCCTGCGCGCGCGCGTCGCCGCGCTCACGAAGGCCCCGCTGCTCGAAGCGCGCACTGTCCCCCGGGCCCTCGCGACCTCGGCCGGTCCTCTCCCGACTTCGGCCCTGGCTGGCGTCCCGGTCTTCGCGCTGGCGGGCCTGGGCAACCCCGCCGCCTTCGAGGCCACGCTTGTGGATCTGGGCGCGCGCGTCGTCCGCCCTCGCTTCCACGACGACCACCCCCCGCTCACCCCCACCGCCAGGCCCGCGCTCCACACCCAAGCGCCTAGCCACGGCGCGCGCTGGGTCGGGTTCACGCGCAA
>JANOFW010000324.1:0-1670 GCA_031413835.1 Planctomycetia bacterium | reverse complement strand
CGACTACGTCTTCGACGGGGTCGCCGGACCTTTCGGCGAGGACGACACCCCTCGACCCCGGAGCGTCTACGCCAGGAGCAAGCACGAGGGTGAGCAGGCCGTTCTGATCGCTTGCCGTCGCGCCGTGGTCATCCGCACCAGCGTCGTCTACGGCCCGGAGCCCCAGGAGAAGAACTTCGCCTACCAGCTGATCCGCGCCTGCCGCGAGGGAAGGGGATTCCGTCTGGCCGCGGACCAGCGGGCAAGCCCGTCCTACAACCCAGATGTCGCCGCGGCCAGCGTGGAGCTCTGCGAGCGCGGGCTCGCCGGTCTCTGGCATGTCGCCGGGCCCGAGGTGCTCGACCGCTACGCCTTCGCGCTCCTGATCTGCAAGGAGTTCGGCCTCGACGCCTCCCATCTCGCCGCCATCACGACGGCCGCGCTCGGGCAGAAGGCCGCCCGGCCGCTCGACGGCGGGCTCAAGGTCGCCAAAGCCCAGGCGCAACTCAAGACGGGGCTCAGATCGCCCGCCGAGGGGCTCCACACCATGCGGGAGTTCATCGAGCGCGGCCGGCCGCACGTTGACCAGCCCGGGAACATGAAGTAGAGTAGGCACTTGGCTGTCGTCTGGAGACGGTGACCGTAGCTCAATTGGTTAGAGCACTGGCCTGTGGCGCCAGGGGTAGAGGGTTCGATTCCCTTCGGTCACCCCAGCCTTTGAAGTCCACCTCTCCCCTCTGGGGAGAGGGCAGGGTGAGGGGTCGAAGGTTCGCGCGTGCGCCCATAGCTCAGCTGGATAGAGCGTTAGCCTCCGGAGCTAAAGGTCAGAGGTTCGAATCCTCTTGGGCGCACCATTTCTTTGGTGGTGGTACCCGCTACCTCGCGGGCCGTTAGCTCAGTTGGTAGAGCAGCTGACTCTTAATCAGCGGGTCGGAGGTTCGAGTCCTCCACGGCCCACCACTTGAATCGGCCACTTCCGGTGCATCGGGGGTGGCCGATGCTGTTTTTGCTACCGCGCGTAAGTACCCTAAAGCCCGTTCACCCTCCAGAGAAGGCCATCTCTTTCAGCGCGCGGAGAATCGCTCCCTGGGGCTGCGCCAGTTCTTCGAGGATCGAGAAGTGATCGTGCTTCGGCACGGGGAGGTAGCGGCCACGGAGGCCGCGCTGCTTCCACGCCGCGGCGTACTCTTCGGATTGGCGGATCAGCTCGGGCAGCTCGCCGAGCCCGACGGTGACGACGAGCGGTCCCGCCTCTGCCAGCAGGTGGCGCATCGGGCTGTTGCGCGCGGCCTCCGCGGCATCGAGCCCGAGCTTGTCGTTGAGGTAATTGAGACGGATCGGCTCGAGGTCGTAGATGCCACTGATGGCGACGCCGCCCGCCACGCGGGGGTCGTCCATCGCCATCGCGGTGAGGTGCCCGCCCGCGGAGTGGCCGCTCACGAACACGCGGCCGGGATCGCCGCCGTGCTCCTTGGCGTGTGAGATCACCCACGCCACCGCCGCCCGCACCTCCGCGACGATCTGGTCGAGCCGAGCCGCGGGCGCCAGCGTGTACTCCATCAGCGCGAGGTTGAAGCCCGCCGCCAGCGGCCCTTCGCCCACGAAGGCGTACGGCTCCTTGTCGTTCATCTGCCAGTAGCCGCCGTGGATGTACACGAGCGTGGGCGCGCCTGGCGTCCCGCAGGCAAACA
>JANOFW010000323.1:0-1788 GCA_031413835.1 Planctomycetia bacterium | reverse complement strand
TTAGCGTGCCGGCCCGCGAGGCTTGGTCTCCGGGCAGCATCAGGGCAGCGTCGAAGCGCCAGACGGATCGACTCGCTCGGCGATTCGCCGCTGTCCCGGAGTCACGAACGGTGATCAGCGGATCAGGACCTTCGTGGCCTCGCCGCCGCCGGCGGCCGTACGCACCCACCAGTAGACCTCGCTGGCCTCGGCGTTGGCGAGGCGCACGCAGCCCTGGCTGCAGGCCGCACCCACGCTCTCGGGCTTGTTCGTGCCGTGGATCCCGTAGCCGGACGGATGCTCGGCGTTCGAGATGTGGATCCAGACCGTGCCCAGCTCGTTGCGCGGATCGCCCGCGCGGATCTTGCCGCCCTGCGGCGGGTACCAATCGGGGTTCTCCTGCTTCTTCCCCACCTCGAACAGCCCGCGCGGCGTCGGCGTGGCCGGCGTGCCGACCCCCACGCGGAACTCCTTGACGAAGACGTCGTCGAGGAACAGCGCCAGGAGCCGGCGTTCGATGTCCACCTCCACGCGCAGCGTCCCCAGGGGCAGCAACAGCGTCTCGCCGGCCACCAGACGCCGCGGATCGAGGTTGCCGCCCTTGTTCCACTGCAGCAAGGCGTTGTGGCCGGTGCGCAGCTTCTCCTCCTGCACGATCTGCACGGGCACCTTGCCGGGCGGGACCACGTAGGGGCGCGTGACGCCCTCCAGCCCGGGCTTGTAGGCGAGCACCTGCTGGTTGAGCCCACGCAGTGTGTCGAGCAGGCGCTGTCGATCGGGCGTCCCGCGCCCCGCGGCATCGAACACCTCGGCCAGGAACACGCCGCGCGAGATCAGCCGGCGCGCCCGGTCCTGCGCCTTGACGCGCGCCTCGCCCGACAGCGCCTGCGCCTGCTGCGCCAGCGTCATGCCGGACTGCACCGCATGGCGTCGGGCCGCGACGGTGTCCCAGACCTCCTGGCGCAGCGTGCTCTCCAGGGCCGCGAGCTTCGTGAGATCCTGGGCCGCACGCGCCTCGCCCATCAGGCGCAGCAGTTCACGCGCCCGCTGCTCCTCGGGGGGCAGCGCGGCCGGCTCGAGCGGCACCGCCGCGCGCGGCGCAGGCGGGGCGGGGATCAGCGGCGGCTCGGCCTTGGGGGGCGCCGTGTCGCGCTCGAGGGGCGGCGTCGTGCCGTTCTCGGGAACGCTGCTGCGCAGCTTCCAGTACCCCACGCCACCCGCCACGAGCAGGGTGCCGAGCACCATCCAGGTCGCCCGCATCGCCGCGCCTCCCGTCCATGACCGCCCGGCCCGCAGGCCCAAGGTCTTGGGCCTCAAGGGGGCTCATCCTACTAGCCTTGGTGGACTAGGCAACGGGGGTGTCGCGGTCGCCTGGCCTCGCGACGGTCGGACGGACAGGGCTGGCCAGCGCTCGAGCCAATCGCATCCCGCACGTCTTCCGGCCTCTCCGCCGCCGCCCGCGGTGGGGTGCAGCAGGTCTACGCCTTGGCGGCGGCTCGCACGACCCAGCCGGCCAGCTCCAGGGCCTGCTGCACCTTGCGCCGCAGGGCCTCGGCCTGAGCCGAGGTCAGCGTGGTCTCGCGGTCGAAGAGCTCGAGGGTGAAATTTCTCATGCGGCGCCAGATAGCGCCACTGGCCCACGGGCAGGTTGCCCAGCATCACGTTGCCGATGCGCACGCGCTTGAGGCCCACGACCTTGAGGCCAACGAGTTCGCACATGCGCCGGATCTGGCGCTTCTTGCCCTCGGTCAACACCACGCGCAACTGCTCCGGGTTCTGCCAGGTCACCTTGGCCGGCTTCAGGGCCTG
>JANOFW010000322.1:0-1617 GCA_031413835.1 Planctomycetia bacterium | reverse complement strand
GCCGGGGCGGCGCCGCGCCGACACGCCCTGAGCTGGAGGCGCGCTTCGCTGCGACGCAGGCGCACCTGGCCGAGGCTGGCTATCCCTCGCTGGACCTGCTCGAGAGCGCTTGCGTGGCCGATGGCCGCGCGATCCTGGCGCGGCGCGGGGCCGAGCCCGGCTTCTCCGACCGCCGCGTGACCGACCTCGATCCCTGGCCCGAGTTCCATGCCACGCCACGCGGGGTGCTCACCTCGTACCTGACCGACACGCTGGCCTACCTGGCCACCCTGGCCGTCGAGGCCCAGCCGGCGGCACCCTTGGGTGGAGAGCCGATGGCGTGGGGGCGGAGCCAGCAAGGCGCCGAGACCGCCTTGAGGGCCCGGGCCTTCGACGCGCGCGCGCAGCACCTGGGCCTCGTCGCACCGGTGAGCGTCAGCGAGCGTCTGGCGCCTCTCGATGCGGCGGCGGCTGACTACGGGCGTGCCCTGGAACGGCTGCCGGGCGACCAGGCGATCACGTGGCGTCGCGCCCGTGCGTTGCGCGAGGCGGCGGAGATCCGCGTACGCAGCCTGCTGGCGCAGGCGCAGGCGAGCGCGACGGCCGGCCGCGCCGACGAAGCCGGTGACCTGCGGCGCTCCGCGTTGGGCTACGCGACCGCCGCCCTCGCTGTCGCCGACGGCGTGGCTGCGTGGAGCCGCCGCGGCCCGGCGGCGACGGCCCAGGCGCTCGCGCTGCTCTCTCTGGGCCGCTGCGCCGCAGCGGAGAAGACGCTCGCCGAGGCGCAGGCGGCGCTGGGCGCCACGCCGGAGGCGCGCCGGTTGGGCGCGCTCCTCGCCGCCGTGCGCGCCCGGCCAACGGGCGAGCCCGTGGTCGGGGCGCGCTGGGGGTGGGGGCTCACCTTCCCGCCGTGCCGGGCCGAGGGCCTCGAGCCCGTGCGGGCGCTCTTCGAGGCCTGGAGCAGGGCCCGCGACGAGTCGGCCGCGCCTCGCGCGGTGCGCCTGGCCGCCAAGAACCTGGTGGTCGCGGCCTACGCCGAAGGGGCGGAGGAGGCCTTGCTCGTAGCGCTGCGCGCGCTCCCCCCGGGCTCCACGGCCGCCGCGCGCGCGCAGGGGGCCGTGCTGCTGCGCCTGCTCGACCCCCCGGCCCCCGACCTCGAGCAACTGCTCGATGCTGGCAGCGTCGAAGAGGTATCGGCCGTGTTGGCCGAAGCCGGCGCCCACAAGCTGCTGCGGCGCCTGCCGGCCGCGAGGCTGGCCGCGCTGGGCGCCTCGCCCGAAGCCGCCCTGCGGATCGCGCTGCTGGCCGCCATCGCCGAGGATGGCGACTTCACGCTGCTTCCCCACGCCGTGGCCCGCCTGGCCGACGACGTTCGCGCCGTGCGTACCGCCGCCGCCGCTGCCGTCCTGCCCCACGATCCTGTAGAGCTGCGCGACTACGACCACGACCAGCCCGGCACCTGGGGCCGCGTGCAGAAGCGGCTGACGCGCTGATTCCGGGTAGGGGCGCTCGTGGCCCGTGTAGGGGCCGCCCTTGTGGCGGCCCGCGGAGTCCGTAGGGACCACCGCAGGGACGCCGGTTCCACCACATCCACTGACCCACGCCGGCTCACCGGTCGTCCAACGTCCATTGCCGGGA
>JANOFW010000321.1:0-5606 GCA_031413835.1 Planctomycetia bacterium | reverse complement strand
CTTGATGCCGAAGGTGAGCTGCAGCACGCACAGGGCGTTCTCGGGGAAGCGCCCGAACTCCGGCGTCACCGTCAGCGTCGTGGTGGCGAAGGTCTGGGTCAACTCGAGCAGCGCGCGGATGCGCTGCTGGTTGGGGGGCAGGTTGGTCTCGCCGCCCGCAATCGGGCCCCACGAGAAGGGGTTGCCCGGATCGGCGTCGATGATCGGCGTGAACCCGCTGTTGCGCCCCGTGCCCGCGTCCAGGTTGAACACCGTCGGATCGCCACGCTGGTACTCGAAGAACAGCACCGTGGCGTCGCTGATCGTGCAGGGGTCGAGGTTCTCGCTAATGTTGAGCACGATCTGATTGACCTGGCCCGGGGTGGTCTCGACGCGCACCACCGGCGTGCCGTTCTGGGGCGTGGAGGCCGTGACCACAGGCGCGGTCGCCGCGATCTGGTCGGTGAAGAGCAGCGGGTCGGTGTCCAGGCGCGTGTGGAACTCGTAGTTGAGCGTGCTGCGCAGGGGCTGGTCCTGCGTGTTCTTGATCGAGAACTCCTCGGGGAAGCCGACCAGCGTGACGCGGTACTGGGTGTCGGGCTTGAAGCCGGAGTCCGAGAGGTCGCACAGACCCGGCAGCTGGGGCTCAAAGAAGACCGTGGAGCCCACGACGACGGTCGTGCCGGTGACGGCCCGGCCGAAGGAGGGGCCCTCGCGGATCTGGAGCGAAGCCGTGCTGATCGTGGCCGGGTTCACGGCCTCGCTGAAGCGGAACTCGAGTTTGTTGTTCAGGGCCAGGTTGCCGACGCCGTTCTGCAGGAACGAGACGAGCACCAGGCCCTGGCCGGCGCCGTCGGGACCGGGGCCACCCCCGCCGCCGCCGCAGGCCGGGCTGAGCGCCAGCAACGCGAGCACGGCAAGGCCGGCTACCGATCGATGGCCCAACTTCAACCGGGCACAAGTCAGGGTCCGGGAAGTCGCACGGGTACGCAGCATGAGCAGCCTCCGCAGAAAGCGTGTACGTACGAAGGCAAAGACCGTACCCGCCGCCTCCGACCTGGAGGCCTGGACGGGAATCGCGCCTCTACTCGTAAGTGAACGCGCTTTATAGCCTTGCGGGCGCAGGAAGTCATCACTTGACGCGCCACGTCCGGCCCATCCGGCGCGGGTCTGGCACGGACAAGCCAGTGTGCGGTCCCGCACGCCGGGGCGCACATACATGTTAAGTATTTCGCAGTGTCCGTCGACGGGCATCCGACCCACGACCCGCCTCCAGGCTGGCCACGGCAGCCGCGAGCCGTGCTTGGGCACGTGCTGCCTCGAGGTCCCCCGTGGCCTCGAAGGAGCGCGCCAGCAAGCGGTAGCCCTGCGGGTCGCCGGGACGCTCCAGCACGTAGCGTCGCAAGACCAGACGGGCCTGCTCGGGCTGGCCCAGCCGCAGATGGGCCTCCGCCAGATCACGCGCCACCCCCTCTCCGGGAGCGGCCACCCGCAGCGCCACCCGTGCCGCCTGCAGCGCCTGACGAGGACGGTCCATGCGCAGCAGCCAACGTACGAGCAGGGCCAGGGCCTGGGGCTGACCGCGATCCCAACGCAGGGCCGAGCGCAGGCGCGAGCGGGCGGTACCCAGCCGGCCCGCCTCCAGGGCGACCTCGGCCGCCGCGGCCCACACGGCGGCCGCCTCGGGGTGGAAGGCCAGGCTGCGGACCAACGCCCGATCGGCTGCCTCGGGACGACCGCGGGCCCAGTGGGCGGCCGCCAGATCCAGCGCCAGGTCCTGGGCCCTGGGCTGGCGCCCCAGGGCCTGGGAGAGGACCCTCACGGCCTCCTTGCGACGGCCCCGGCGAGCCAGGGCTCGAGCCAGGAGCTGCGGTGCCTCGCTCTCGTCCGGTGCCGCGCGCCAGGCCCGGCGCAGGGGTCGGATGGCCCGGCCCGGGCGTCCGACCGCCACCAGGTGCCGGCCCAGGCAAAGCCAGGCGCGGGGATCGTCAGGCTGGGCCGCGACCATGGCGCGCAGCAGGCCGAGCGCGTCGCGTGCCCGGCCCAGCGCGCTGAGCACGGGCCCGGCGGCCCCCACGACCTCGGCGTCACGGGGCTGCGCCTCGATCAGGGGCAGCAGCCGCTCCCAGGCCTCCGAGGCACGACCCAGGCGCGTCAGGACGTCGATCTGCGCCAGCTGCGCCTCGAGATGGTCGGGTTCGGTCGCCAGCGCCGTGGTGAAGTGCGCCAGGGCTTCCTGCCAGCGCTCGGAGCGACGGTCGAGCTCGCCCAGGCCCCAGGCCGCATCGGCCCGGAACACCCCTCCCAAGGCGCGCAGGTAGGCCTGACGCGCCTCGGGAGGGCGGTTGAGCCTCGCCCAGGCCCGTGCGCGCCCCAGGTCGAGCTCGGGGTGCGCTGGCTCGAGGGCTTCGACCTGCGCCCAGAGATCGAGCGACTCCCGCGCGCGCTCGGCCAGCAGCGCACCGACGGCCAGATGCCGCAGCGTGTGGGGGCAGCCTGGGTCGAGCCGGCGAGCCTCGGCCGCGTGCGCGCGCGCCCGCTCGAGGTTGCCGCTCAGCGCGTGGCAATGGGTCAGGTTGCAGTGCGCCTCCTCGGCCTCCGGCTCGAGCTCCAAGGCGCGCTCGAAGGCGCCGACCGCGCGCTCGATCTGGCCCAGCCGTCCGTGCACCAGGCCCAGACCGATCCAGGGGGCCGCCGCTTCGGGGCTCAGGGCCGCGGCGCGCCGGTAGCGTGCCAGCGCGGCCTCGGGGCGGTCGGCCTCGAGATGGCAGTGGCCGAGGTAGAGGTCGATGCGCGGGCTGATCACGCCGCGCCGGTCCAGGCCGCGCAGCATCGCGCGCGCGGCCTCGAGGTCGCCCTCCTCGAAGCGCTCCACGGCCTTTCGCAGGCGCTCGTCCGCGTCGTACCACATGCGGCGGGGCACCTCCAGCGCGGGAGTCTGCCACCGGCGAGGGACACGCTGGCCGGGCAGCGGCGACGTCGGGCCTCACGGCGGACGGACGGGGCGCCGGAGCGGGCGCGGGGCGAACGGTGCTCTCCCGAGTTGGCCCTCGACGCGCTTGGCCCTACGTTCGACCGTTTGCACCTTCGGTTTCCCGGCCGGCCCTGCGGCCCGGCGGAGCTCTCCATGGCCACCCCGTCCAGCAGCGGCCCCCCCGGCGTCCCCGACACGAACGAGGACATCCGCATCCCCTGGGCCGAGAGCGGCAAGCGCAACCCGCTCGCCGACGTGCGCAACCTCGGCATCATGGCGCACATCGACGCCGGCAAGACGACCGTCACCGAGCGCATCCTGTTCTACACGGGCCGCATCCACAAGATGGGCGAGGTCCACGACGGCGCCACGACGATGGACCACATGCCCGAGGAGCGCGAGCGCGGCATCACCATCACCAGCGCCGCGACGAACTGCTACTGGAAGGGCTGCCGCCTCAACATCATCGACACCCCCGGGCACGTGGACTTCACGGCCGAGGTCGAGCGCAGCCTGCGCGTGCTCGACGGCGCCGTGGCCGTCTTCGACGCCAAGGAGGGCGTGGAGCCGCAGTCCGAGACGGTCTGGCGCCAGGCCAACCGCTACAACGTCCCGCGTCTGGCCTTCGTGAACAAGATGGACAAGGCCGGCGCCGACTTCGACATGTGCGTGCGCATGATGCGCGAGCGCCTGGGCGCCAAGGCCTTTCCCGTCCAGTACCCCATCGGCCAGAGCGAGACCTTCCGCGGCGTGATCGACGTGCTCGAGAACGTCGCCGTCCACTACGACGACGAGACCCAGGGCCGCCGCTGGCACACCGAGCCGGTGCCCGAGCAGCTGCAGCCGCGCATCGCCCAGCTGCGCCGCGAGCTGGTCGAGGCCGCCGCCGAGATGGACGACACCCTGCTCGAGCGCTACCTGGCCGGCGAGGAGCTGCACCGCGCCGAGCTCTTGAGCGCGATCAGGAAGGGCGTGCTCTCGGGCAAGATCGTGCCCGTCTTGTGCGGCGCCGCACTGCGCAACAAGGGCGTGCAGCGCCTGCTCGACGCCGTCTGCTGGTTCCTGCCCTGCCCCCTGGACATCCAGGACATCCACGGCGTGGACCCCGACACGAAGGAGGATCGGATCATCCACCCCGATCCGCTCGGCCCCCTGGCGGCGCTGGCCTTCAAGACGGTCTCCGACAAGAACGGCGATCTGTCCTTCGTGCGCGTCTACAGCGGCACGCTCGAGCAGGGCATGCAGGTCTACAACGCCAGGCGGCGCAAACGCGAGCGCATCGGCCGCCTGATGGTCATGCACGCCATGGACCGCGAGGCCATCGAGACGCTGACCGCCGGCCAGATCGGCGCGATCGTGGGCTTCAAGGACACCTACACCGGCGACACCCTCTGCCAGAAGGACGACGCCATCATCCTGGAGCCGCCGCAGTTCCCCGCGACGGTGATCTCGATGTCCATCGTCCCCAAGGGCCGCGAGGACCGCGACAAGCTGGGCGAGGCGCTGCAGAAGCTCTCGCGCGAAGACCCCACCTTCACGACCTTCACCGACGACGAGACCGGCGAGACGATCATCTCGGGCATGGGCGAGCTGCACCTCGAGATCATCGTCAGCCGTCTCACGCGCGAGTTCGGCGTGGGCTGCGACACGGGTCGCCCCAAGGTGGCCTACCGCCAGACCTTCGCCCGCGGCGTGGATGTCGAAGGGCGCCACGTCAAGCAGAGCGGCGGCCGCGGTCAGTTCGCCGTGGTGCGCGTGCGCTTCACGCAGATCGAGGACACGGTCAACACCTTCGAGGACGGCATCGTGGGTGGCTCGGTGCCCAAGGAGTACATCCCGGCCGTGGAGAAGGGCTTGGACAGCGCCTACGCCGAGGGCTACCCGCTGGGCTTCCCCTTCGTCAAAGTGGCCGCCGAGCTCTACGACGGCAAGTACCACGACGTGGACTCGTCGGAGATGGCCTTCAAGGAGGCCGCCCGTCTGGCCGTGCGCGAGGCCACCGAGAAGGCCGGCATCACGATCCTCGAGCCCTGGATGAAGATCTCCGTCACGGCCCCCGAGGTCAACCTGGGCGACGTGCTCGGCAGCCTCAACCAACGCCGCGGCAACATCGAGAACACCGAGAAGAGCAGCGGCGACGTGGTGCGCATCTACGGCGTGGTGCCGTTGGCGGAGATGTTCCGCTACGCCGAGACGCTGCGCGGCCTCTCCCAGGGGCGCGGTGTCTACGTGATGGAGCCCTTCGAGTACCGCGGCGTGCCCCAGAGCGTGGCGGAGAAGATCCGCAAGGACGTCGAGACCGAGAAGGCCAAGAAGGGCAAGTAGGCGCGCTCACGCGCGCCACTTCCCCTTCAGGCCTTCTCGATGCTTGTCACGCCCTGCCCCAGGGGCAGGGCACGTGCGGCGACGGCGTGCGCCCTGCGGCGTCCACACGCCGTACTGTCGAACGCTCGCTCGCCTGCGTGCAGTGCTCGGACCGGCTACCCCTGCGCAACCTCGAAGTGAGCGTAGAGAGGAACGGAGCGCCGGCTCCTGCCGGCGCGCGCGTTCCTCACAGGATCGTGAGCAGCTCGTGCAGCGCGGCGGTCCGCGCCGGGTAGTTCGCGTCGGCCGCCAGCCGCAGCAGGCTGGGCCGCGGCTCGGGGTCCAGGAC
>JANOFW010000320.1:0-4204 GCA_031413835.1 Planctomycetia bacterium | reverse complement strand
GCGAGGCGGGAGGCCTGGACGACCTCGTGCGCCGGGGTCTGAGGCTCTCCTGGTTCCTGGCGCTGCCGGCGGCCGTGGGCCTCTTCGTGCTGGCCGAGCCGTTGGTGCGGCTGGTCTACGAGCACGGCCGCTTCGGAGAGGAGGGCGTGCGCGTGACCGCCGAGGCGCTCCGCTGGTACGCCGCGGCGGTCGTGGGCTACGCCGGCGTCAAGGCCTCCGCGCCGCAGTTCCTGGCGCGGGGCGACACGCGCACGCCCATGCTCTGCTCGCTGGCCGGGATCGCCGCCAACCTCGTGGTGGCCCTGGTCTGGATCGAGCCCCTGGGCTACCGGGCGCTGGCCCTCGCCGTCGTGGTCGGTACGGGGCTCAACTTCCTGCTGCTGCGCGGGGTGGCCTGGGCGCGGCACGGAGGGACCTCGGCACCAGGCCTCGGGTACGTGGCCCGCGTGGGGCTGTCGGCAGCGGCCATGGGGGGGGCGGGCTTGGCCCTCGTAGGCTGGCTGGGCAGCCCCGGCGGGCTGGCCACCCTGGGGCTGTGCGTGGGGCTGGGGGGGTTCTACTTCGTCGTGGCCGCGCTGCTCCGGCTGCCGGAGGCCGGATTCGTGGGCCGCCGCCTGGGGTTGGTCGGGCGGCAGCCGGCGCCTCCAAGGCCGTAGGATGGTGCCGGGTGGCTTCGGGCAGGGGCCCCTGCGTCCCCGGGCGAGCGCCGGGCCGTCTACTTCGGGAGGCAGGCCCCGCGTGTCGTCCGTTCGTCCCCCCCGGCCCCCCGCCTGCCTCTGGCTGGCGCTCGCGCTGGGGGCCCTGACGGGCAGCCTGGGGGCGGCCCAGGCCGAGGATGCGCCGCTGCCGCCCCCCGTCGTACGCCGCGGAGGCCGGGTGGAGGTTCCTCCTCCGCCCCCGGCACCGCCGCCGACCACGACGCAGAGACCGCCAAGCGTGGAGCCGGCGCCGCGTCCTGCGACCCGTCTGCCGGTGCCGGCCGACCCCAGGAGCCTGCCTCCCCCCGTGATCCGCGGGCTGCGGCGAGGCCGCCCGGTAGAGGCCCTGCCCCCCGGCCTTGGCTCTCCGCGCACCCCGAGGCCCGGCGTGGGGCTGGGCAGCAGCGACATCCCGGCCGACCCCCCGGCCCCCGGTGAGCTGATCCAGGCGCCGGTGCGTCCCCCGCGGCCCTTGGGGGCCACCCAGCCGCGCCCGGAGGATCTGCTCTTCGAGGTGGAACGTCCGGGCGGGGTGCTCAAGCGCTATCCGCAGGGCGATGGGACCGCCGTCTACGTGATGGTGGGCAACCCGAGGCTCTTCGGCCAGGCTCACCGGCGCGCCGACGGCAAGCAGGTGGAGGCGCTCTCGATCAAGGCCGACACCTTCGTGGCCTGGGTGGACGAGCGTGCCCTGCCGGAGTTCTCGCGCCTCTCGCTTCCAGGCGCCGCCACGCCGGGCGCCGGCGGGCCCACGGAAAAGAAGGCCGAGCCCGACGGCGCCGTTGCCCAGCTCTTCGAGGAGGCGGTGCTGGGCATCTACGCCGAGGGCGCCGTCGAGGTGATCTACGGCACGATAGTCTTCCGCGCCGGGGCGCTCTACCTCGAGCCGCACTCGTTCAAGGGCCTGCTGCTCGAGGCCTCCTTCGACGGGCGCCTCACGGGCAAGGGTCTGGAGCAGCAGGGCATCCCGGCGCACGTGCGCGCGCCGCGCGTGCGCCTCGTGGCCAAGGGCTTGATGGTCTTCGACGACGCCGAGGTCGCCACGAGCCGCGCCGACGACCGCATCCTGCTGCGCGTGCGCCACCTCACGGTCGAGCAGATGGAGGAGGAGGGCCAGGCCGCGCTCGCGCCCGAGAGCCCGGCGCTGCTGGGCTTCCGCAGCCTGGACACGCAGCGTTTCCGCGCCCGCGACATCAACGTGCGGGGCGAACGCGTGCCCCTGGGCTACTTGCCCTACGCCTCCTTCGGCACGCAGCAGCGCGAGCCCTTCCCCATGACGCTCAAGCGTGCCGACGCGGGCAACCGCTCCAGCCTGGGCGTCTACGGCTTCCTGGGCCTGGGTGGCGACATCGGGCCGGAGGCCGACCCCTGGCTCCAGTGGATCGTGGACGTGGGCGGCTACACCAAGCGCGGGGGAGCGGGCGGCGTCGAGCTCTCGTGGGACCGCCCGCGCAGCGTGGGCACCGTCCAGGCCCAGGGCGTGTTCTTCGACGCGGGCGAGGACCGCACGGGCTACGATCCCGACGGCGAACCGTTGCGCGGGCGCCTGCTCGGCGAGAGCCGCACGCAGCTCACGCCCGACCTGCTCCTCGACGCCGAGTTCGCCACCTTCACCGACCGGGGCTTCGACCAGGAGTTCTTCGAGCGGGAGTTCCTCACGCACAAGGACCGCGAGAGCTACGGGCGGCTGCTCTACCGCCGATCGGCCTGGGCCGCGTCGCTCACGGGCAAGTGGCACGAACGGGACTTCGTGACGGAGACCGTAGAGGGGCCCGAGGCCGGGCTGTGGGTGGGCAGCGTGCCGCTGCTCACGCCGTCGTCGCGCGGGGGCCTGGGGGTGGACTTCACCAGCGTGAGCAGCCTGGGCCACCTCGGCCGGCGCTTCGACGAGGCGACGGGGACGGTTCCCTACGAGGCCCTGCGCGCCGACACCGACACGCGCCTGAACGCCGGGGTGAACCTGGGCGACCTGCGCCTGTCGGGCTTCGGGGGCATCTCGGCCGACGCCTACCAGGAGCGCACCGACGGCGTCGACGACCTGACCCGCACGGCGCTGCTGGCGGGGATCCAGGCCAACCTCCAGCTCCAGCGCGTCTTCCCCAGCCGCGGCGGGCCCTTCGAGCTCGACGGCCTGCGGCACGTGGCCGACCTCGACGCGCTCGTGTTCGGGCGCTTCCTCGACTCGGCCAGCCCGGAGGACGTACCCTTCTTCGACGAGCGGGAGCAGCAGCAGCAGCGCACCCAGGTCGCGCTGCGCGCGCGCAACCGGTTGCAGACGCGGCGCGGCGGGGGCCGTCCGCCGCGCGACCTGCTCGATCTGGAGACCACGTTCAGCTATTACGTGGACGATGTGGCACCCTATCTCCAGGACACCCCCTGGTCCCTCGACTGGTCGCTGCGCGGCGAGCCGCGGGCCAACGGGCGCTTCATCGTGGGCTCGGAGGGCTGGGTGGACGGCGACGTCGGCCTCAGGGTCTTGACAGCCGCGGTGGGCTACCGCCCGATGGACCGCCTCGACCTGGCCGTCGCCTACCGCTACCTGAAGGACGAGGCCGTGGCTCCGCTGGTGCAGGCCTCGTGGCGCTGGAGCGAACGCTACGAGGTGCGCGTGACCGAGTCGTTCAACTTCCAGGACGACAGCAACTTCTTCCGCATCCTCTTCCGGCGCTTCAGCCAGGACCACGTCTGGTCCTTCGGCGTGAGCCTGCGTGACGCCGACGACTTCGGCTTCGCGCTCGACTTCCGACCGGCCATCGGCGGCGCCACGGGCGCCACGCCGTCGGTCTTCGAGAGCGAAGTGAACCTCGATCCCCTGGGGGTGTACCGATGAGCCGCCGACCGAGCAAGAGCTCCAGCCCGCGACCGACGACGGGCGCCGGGCGCGCCGTGGCCGTCTTCGCCGGGACCTTCGACCCCTTCACCCTCGGGCACCTCGACCTCGTGCAGCGGGGCGCGGCCCTCTTCGAGCGCCTGGTGGTGTGCGTCTCGGCCGAGGGACGGTCCACCTGGTTCACGGCCGAGGAGCGCCTGGCCCTGGTGCGCGAGGCCGTGGCGGGTCTGCCTGGGGTCGAGGTCGCGCTGTTCCGCGGCCTGCTCGTGACGGAGGCCCGCCGCCTGGGGGCGGGGGTGCTGCGGCGGGGGGTGCGGGGGGGCAAGGACCTGGAGGCCGAGCTGCCCATGGCCTTCGCCAACCGGGCCATGGCGCCCGAGCTCGACACGCTCTTCCTGACCCCGGCGCCCGCCTTCGCCCTGGTATCGTCCTCGCTCGTGCGTGAGGTCTGCGCCCTGGGCGGCGACGCCTCGGCTTGGGTGCCTGCCCATGTGGGTCGGGCGCTGTCCGCCCGGGCGGGCGCTGCTGGGGCCCGCGGGGGCCCTGCCCGCAAGCCTTGAAGGCGCCGGGAGCCCCGCTTCCCCTCTCCAGAGAGCGCCCATCTCCCTGCCCCCGGAGCCCCCTGTGCGTCCCACCGTCTCTGCCCTGAAGGCGCCGCTCGCCCTGCTGGCCTCTC
>JANOFW010000319.1:0-4225 GCA_031413835.1 Planctomycetia bacterium | reverse complement strand
CAAGCGCATGACGATGCTGCTGGGCCACAAGTAGGGGCCCGAGGCCCTCGGCCGAGCTCGTCGGTTCTGGGGAGGCAGGGGGCTGGGGGGCAAAGCCCGGGGGCGGCCCCCGCCGTCCCTGTCGCCCTGCTTGACCCGGGGCCCCTGGGGGGTACCGTCGTCCCTCCTCCCCTGTTCCCCGGCGGTCCGCCATGCCCAAGCTCAAGACCCGCAAGTCCGTCGTCAAGCGCTTCAAGGTCACCAAGACCGGCAAGGTGATCCCGTACGGCTCGGCGAACACCAGCCACATCATGAGCAAGAAGGGCGCGCGCCGCCGCCGCCGCTTGAACCACCCCGTCCCGATCGTCGGGGCCCAGGCGCGCACCATGCTGCGCGCGATGTGCCGTTAGACACCGGGTGCCGCTAGGCGACCGGCCCACCGACCTCCCAGGACCTTGATCTCAGGAGCCCGCTCTCATGGCACGCGTCACGAACACGCCCAAGCGCTTGGCCCGCAAGCGCCGCCTGCTCAAGGCCGCCAAGGGCTTCCGGGGTCGCCTCAAGAACCAGTACAAGATCATGAAGGAGACGGTCCACCGGGCGTGGCAGTACGCCTACAAGGGCCGGCGCTTGAAGAAGCGCGACTTCCGCTCGATGTGGATCGTGCGCGTGAGCGCCGCCACGCGCGCCCGCGGCGTGATGTACAGCCGCTTCATCGCGGGCCTCAAGAAGGCCGGCGTGCAGCTCGACCGCAAGACCCTCTCGGAAATCGCCATCCACGATCCGAAGGGGTTTGACGCCATCGTCAAGCTCGCCCAAGCGTCCTGAGCGCGGCGCTCTGCGCCGACGCTCCGGCCGCCTACGCTGGAGAGCTAGCGCAGGCGCCGCGCCCCTGGGGCAGCGCCACGGTTGAGGATGTACGCTCGCGGCGCTAGGGTGCCCGCATGGCCGATCTCCCGCCCGCGATAGATGACGTCCGACGGCTCCTCGCCGAGGCGCTCGGGCAGGTAGCGGCCTGCTCCACGGCCGAGGCCCTCAAGGCCGTCGAGTCAGCGGCGCTCGCGCCCCAAGGCCTCCTGGCGCAGCACCTGCGCTCGATCCCCAAGCTGGCGCCCGAGCTGCGCGGCCCGCTGGGGCGTGAGGCCAACGAGGCCAAGCGCGCGATCCAGGCCGCCCTCGAGGCCCGGCGCGTGGCGCTCGAGGCGGCGCGCGAGGGCGACCTGGCGCAGAGCGAGTGGGTGGACCCGACGCTGCCCGGCGAGCAGCGCGGCGGGGGGCGGCTGCATCCCGTGACCCAAGTCTGCCGCGAGCTCGAGGACATCTTCCTGGGGCTGGGCTTCGACGTGCTCGACGGTCCCTGGGTGGAGGACGACTGGCACAACTTCGGCGCGCTCAACATCCCCGCCGACCACCCTGCCCGCGACATGCAGGACACGTTCTGGCTCACGGACGGGCGCCTCCTGCGCACGCACACGAGCCCGGTCCAGATCCGAGCGCTCGAGAGCCAGCCTCCGCCCATCCGCGCCGTCGCCATCGGGCGCATCTTCCGGCACGAGGAGCTCGACGCCACGCACGAGAACACCTTCCACCAGGTCGAGGGGCTGCTCGTGGACCGCGACGTGAGCGCCGCGCACCTGGTCTGGGTGCTGCGCACGGTGCTGCGCGAGCTGTTCGGCCGCGAGGTCGAGACGCGCCTGAGGCCGGCGTACTTCCCCTTCGTCGAGCCGGGCTTCGAGATGGACATGCGCTTCCGCGGCCGGTGGATGGAGATCCTGGGCTGCGGGCTGGTGCATCCGCGCGTGCTGGCGGCGGGCGGGGCCGACCCCGAGGTCTGGTCCGGCTTCGCCTTCGGCCTGGGCGTGGACCGCATCGCCATGCTGCGCCACGGCATCGACGACATCCGCCACCTGATGTCGGGCGACCTGCGCTTCTTGCGCCAGATGGCGCGCGGGACGGAAGCGTGAAGCTCTCCTACCGCTGGCTCTGCGAGCTCGTGGACCTCGCCGGCGTCTCTGCTGCCCAGGCCGCCGAGACGCTCACCTTCCACGTGGCGGAGGTCGAGGGCGTGGAGGCGCTGGGTGGGGCGCTCGACGTCGTCGTCAGCGCGCGGGTGCTCAGCTGCGCGCCGCACCCCAACGCCGACCGCCTGCGCGTCACCACGGTGGACCGCGGCGACGGTGTCGTGCGCACGGTGGTCTGCGGCGCGCCCAACGTGGCCGCCGGGCAGGTGATCTGCCACGCTCCCGTGGGGGCCACGCTGCCCAACGGCATGACCCTGGCGCTGCGTGCGATCCGCGGCGTCACCAGCGACGGCATGATCTGCGCAGAAGACGAGCTGGGCCTGGGCCAGGCCCACGACGGCATCCTGGTCCTCGATCCCGCCACGCCCTTGGGGCGCCCGGTGAGCGAGGTCCTGGGTCTCAAGGACGAGGTGCTCGAGATCGGCAACACGGCCATCACCCACCGCCCGGACCTGTGGGGACACGTGGGCTTCGCGCGCGAGCTCGCCGCCGTGCTGGGCCGCAAGACCACCTTCCCCACGATCGCGGCCGCAGATTCGCTCCTGGCCGCGGCCACCGGGCCCGCGCCGGCCGTGGCCGTCGAGGACCCCGCGGGCTGCCGGCGCTACGTGGGCCTCGCCGTGGAGGGACTGGTCAACGGCCCATCGCCGGCCGGGCTGGCCCGGCGGCTGGAGGCGCTGGGCGTGCGCAGCGTGGATCTGCTGGTGGACCTGACCCAGCTGGTGATGCTCGAGACCGGCCAGCCGTTGCACGCCTTCGACCTCGATCAGCTGGACGGCACGCTGCGGGTGCGGCGCGCCCGTCCCGGCGAGCGCCTGCTGACGCTCGACGGCCAGGAGCGCGTGCTCGTGGCCGAGGATCTGGTGATCGCCGACGAGCGTCGCGTGCTGGCCCTGGCCGGGATCCTGGGCGGCAAGGAGGGGGCCGTGGGGGCCGCCACCACGCGCGTGCTGCTCGAGGCGGCCTGCTTCGACGCGCTGCGCATCCGGCGCACCTCCTCGCGGCTCACGCTGCGCACCGACGCCAGCGCGCGCTTCGAGAAGTCGCTCGACCCGCTGGGGGCCGAGGTCGCTGCGCGACGCTTCCTGGAGCTGGCCCGCGCCCACTGCCCCACGGCCCGCCCGGTCGGGCCTCTCGCCGACGTGTTCCCCGCCCCCCCGGCCCCCCTGGACGTCGATCTGCCCTACGAGCGGGTGCGTCGCCGGCTGGGCACGCGCATCACCGACGGCGAGGTGCGCGCGCGCTTGACGGTCCTCGGGTTCAGCGTGAGCGAGGCGCGCGACGGCGTGCGGGTGCGGGTGCCTTCGTGGCGCGCGACGCGCGACGTGAGCGGGCCGGAGGACCTCGTCGAGGAGGTGGGCCGCACGCGCGGCTACGCCGACATCCTGCCTGTGGCGCCGGTGGGGGCCATGCAGCCGCGGCGCGTGGGGGCCCTGCGACGGGCGGAGCGGCGCGCCGCCTCGGTGCTCTCGCTCGAGCTGGGCTACGCCCAGACCACCTGCTACTCGTTCTACGCGCGCGAGGACGCCGAGCGGGTGGGTCTCGCGGGTGTGGCCCACCTCACCTTGGCCAACCCCCTGGCGGCCGACCAGGATCGGCTGGTGCTCAGCACGCTGCCCAACCTGCTCAAGGCGGCCGGACGCAACCTGCCGCGCGAGGCGCGTGGGCGCCTGTGGGAGAGCGCGCGCCTGCTGCCGGCCGGTGGGGGAGGCGGCCCGACGCCGGCGGAAGTGCCCGTGCTCGGCTGCCTCACCTGGGACCGGGAGGGGGCGGCGGACCCGACCGGCAGGCTCTACCTGGGGGCCCTGGAGGACCTGCGCACCCTGCTGCGGCGGCTGGGCGCGGCGGCCTTGACCGTGCGTGAGGGCGTGCGGCCGCTGACGGCGTCGTTGCCTGCCCCGCAGGCGTTCCACCCCGGTCGCGCGGCGACCCTGCTGGCCGGCGACGTGGTGCTGGCCGTGGCGGGGGAGGTGGCGCCCGCCACGCGTCGGGCCTACGGTCTGGAGGGCCGCCAGACCCACGCCGAGGTCGCGCTCGAACCCCTGGCGCGCCTGCTGGCCGCCGCCGGCAGCGAGTACAGCCCCGTGCCGCGCTTCCCCGTGGCCCCCTTCGACGTGGCGGTCGTGGTGCCGCGCCGGACGCCGGCCGCTGCGGTCCAGAGCGTGATCGAGGAGGCGGTCGCCGGCCATGGCCAGAACGTGCGGGTCTTCGACGTCTACGAGGGA
>JANOFW010000318.1:0-4232 GCA_031413835.1 Planctomycetia bacterium | reverse complement strand
AGGTCTGGGCCCCGAACCAGAGCCCGTAGGCGGCTCGGCTCGCCGGATCGGCGCCGTAGGGCGCGAAGCGCTTGGGCCTCGCGGTCGTGAACGTGTCGCTCAGGGCCGCCACGGCGGGGGTGAGCCGCTCGAGGGCCTCGTCGTCGGTACGCCCGCCCGTCGCCTGCCGGGCCCGGGCGAGCCACCAGCCCTCCACCGCTGCCGGCACCCGCCGCAGCGCGGCAAAGGGGTCGGGCAGGGGAGCGGCTGAAGGCACGCCGGGCGACAGTACGGCCGGGGACACGGGACTGCACCCATCCGCCCGCGCGGCACGCGCGTCAGACGGTTCTGTGCGCCCGCAGGCTGCGCAGCGCCACCCAGAGGAAGAACGATCCAAAGGCGAAGTCGATCGGGCCGTAGATCGCGAGGAACGCCGCGGTGAGCGGAGACTGGGAGAAGACCGACGGAAGCGTGCTCCCCTCGCGGCTGATCCACGTCAGCCAGCACACGACATAGAGCGCCTTCTCGGCGGCGAACACCAGCACGAGCCAGGGCACCGAGGCGTACGACGTGGCGACCGCTGCGTAGGCCAGTCCCCAGAGCATGACGGCCACCAGCCCCGGCGAAGAGAACGTGGCGGGGTCGAGCGATGAGGGCAGCGCGTTCGTGAAGAACTGGGATACGACGAGGACGCCGATCACGTTGACGGCGCCCGCCAGCCAGAACACTCTCGTCACCAGCGAGCTCAAGGAGCGCTTGTCCGACATCTCAGGTCCTCCTCGGGCGCGGTTCATGTGTCGATGCGCGCGCGCTCCCTGGCGCGCCATTCGGCGATCACGTGCCCATCGGGCCGCGGCATCTCCACGCCCAGCCACGAGCAGATCGTGGGGGCGAGGTCCATTACCGAGACGTGGCGCCCCAGGGGGCCCTGGGGCAGGTCCGGGCCGCTGACGAGCGCCAGGCCTTCGCGGCGGTGATCGCCCGTGCGCGTGGCCGGGCTGCGACCCTCGACGCGGCCCAGCGCGGGGATCTCGAGCGCGTCGAAGGGGCCGGCGCGCGACCACTCGGCCACGAGATCGGGCAGCTGATCGCCCCTCGAGCCCCAGGTGATCGCGGCACGGCGCTCGATGCGCGTGAAGGCCGGGGCCCCCGTGCCCGGGTTGACGGCCGTGGCAAGCAGCGCCTCGAGCCAGGCGAGAGCCTCATCGCGGCGGGCCGAGTCCACCAGCCCGTGACGTTCGCGGCCGGCGAGGTTGAGCCGCATGCCGGCCCAGGCCTCGTTGTTCTCCACCGTGAAGACGGGTCGGAAGCGCAGGCTGGGCCAGCGCCGCCACAGGCGCTTCAAGACGCTGCGCTTCGGGCGTCGCTCCCGGGAGCGCAGGCGCATGAGACGTTCGCCGAGGGTCAGAGGCCGCGTGCCGGGCAGCTCGCGCCCGATGCGCGCCAGCAGCCGATCGAGCAGGTGCGTGCCGTCGTAGTGCGGGCCCATGCCGTGGGAGAGCAGCACGAGCACCCGGGACTCCGGGGGGGCCAGGGCGAGCACCCGCGCGAGCGCCGTGTCCAGCCGGGCGTAGACGTCCGGGAGGACCTCGCCCACGGCCCGGGCGAGCGCCGGATCGTGCTGGGGGTGGGCCGGGTCGTGCAGATGCCAGAAGTGGTGGCCGGCGCAGTGGGCCTCGGCGAAGCCCACCACGAGGACGTCGAAGGGGCCGCGCTCTCCGGCCAGCGCCGTGACCAGGCTCTCCTTGAGCGCGATGCGCGACTCGAGCTGTGCCCCGAAGTCACGCACCTCCTCCGCCGTGCCCCTGGGCCAGTCGTCGCACTTGACGTAGGCAGGGCGCGCGAAGCGGCGCTCGAGCTCGGCCGCGAGCGCAGGGGGGGAACTGACCACGCCCGGCTCCAGGGGATCGTGCGTGGTCAGGTCGTGCACGGCGACGCCGTGCTCGAGCGGCACGCAGACACTTCGGGGGACGTCGAGCACCAGCGTGCGCAGGCCTGCGCGGTCCAGCGTCCTCCAGAAGGGCTCGCCCTCGCCGTCCTCGTAGGGCGGTTCCTTCTCGATGTACGTGACCGGGTCGAACTCGCGCCAGGAGTGTTGTCCGTGCCGACCCGTGTTGACCGACTTGAAGAACGACGGCCAGACGCCGCCCACGAAGAAGCCCAGGGGGGCCTCCGTCGGCGTCGTGCCCGAGCGCTCGAGCAGCCGGGCGAGGGTCGGCATGCGGCCCTCAGCCGCCAGGCGCCGCGCAAGCCCCTGCTCCATCGCGTCGAGCAGCACGACCAGGACGGCGGGAGGGGTCGGCATCTCGGAGCGTCCTCGGAGCGGGGCGACATGCTACGGCCTGGGCCCCGATCACGCCGCCGAAGCGCCCGGGCCGGCGGTAGAGTCGATCGCCCATGGCCTCCCACGAGCCCTCTCCCGCGCAGGCCGCCCAGCGGCAGCTCGAGGCCTACAACGCTCGCGATGTCGAGGCCTTCGCGGCCGCCTACGCGCCCGACGTCGAGATCTTCGAGCTGCCCCAGGGCACGTGCACGCTTTCGGGCCGCGAGGAGCTGCGCACGCGCTACGCGGCGCTGTTCCGGGAGAGCCCGGCGCTGCGCTGCCGGCTGCTCACGCGCGTCGAGCACGGCCCCTTCGTGGTGGACCACGAGGAGGTCCTCGGCCTGCGCGGCGGTGCGCTCGTCCGCGCCGTCGCGATCTACGAGGTCGTCGGCGGACTCATCCGCCGCGTCTGGTTCCTACGCGCCCCCTGAGCCGGGGCCCTCCTCGCTCAGGTGCTCGAGCTCCGGGACCTCGTGGGGGCCGATGCGCAGCGCGCCCGAGAACTGCGCGCCTTCCGCGAGGGTGAGCCAGGTCGCGCGCAGGTCGCCCTTGACCTTGGCGGTGCGGCCGATGCGGATGCCGGTCATCGAGAGCGCGTCGCCGGTGAGCGTGCCGTCCACCTCGAGGTCGTCGGCCCGCACGGAGGCGAAGACGATGCCCTTCTTGGTGATGTGCATGCGGTTGGCCGTGGCGAAGCGGCGCACCGCGATGTAGCCGTCCACGTCCATGGCCTCGGTCACCACGCGCGTGTTGCAGTGCGGGCACGACACCGACTTCGCCAGCGTGGCCACCTCCAGGGGGCCGTCGCAGGACGTGCACAGCGTCAAACGCTGCTCGGGCTCGCGGGCTCGTGCCATGGATCGGGCCCCGCTGGGCCCGACCGGTCAGCGCCGCTGGCCCACGGCCACGGCGGGACGCATGCCGGCGGGGTCCATGCCCGGGGCGCCGTGCTCGGCGGTCGCGGCGCCCGCCGTTGCGGAGCCCGCCGTTGCGGAGCTGAGTGCGCCGGCGCCCACCTCGCAGCGGCCCGCGAAGCTCGCGCCCTCGAGGACCTGGAGCTTGCCGGCCTTGAGGTCGCCGGTGTAGCGGCAGGTGGCGCGCAGCTCGACGCGCTCCTTGACGACGGCGTTGCCCTCGACCTGGCCTTCGACGATCAGCGTGCCGGCCTTGATCTCGGCCTTGACGCGGCCCTCGCGGCTGACGAAGACCTTGCCGGGGGTGGTGATGGAGCCCTCGAAGGCCCCGTCGATGCGCACGCCGCCCTGGAAGGCGAGCTCGCCCTTGAAGGTGGCGTCGCTGCCCAGGACGGTGGCGAACTCCTTGGTGCCGCTCTCTTCGGAACCACTGCGGGGCAGGTCGACCATGGCGTGGATCTCCAGTCGGGTGGGGGACGTCACGCGCACCGGCGCGACGCTCCCCCCACGCTAGGGGCCGGGGGGGTCGGCCGGGTGAGGGCCATTCCTTCGGCGTGGGTCGCCCCTGCGGGCCCGGCCGGAAGGTGCCCCGGCGTGCCCCCCGGCGAGGATGCCCCCCGCGCCCCCCGGAGATCGCCGATGGACTGGCTGTGGAACTTCGACCTGCGCTACCACGGCACGGACTACCTGGGCATGGCGCTCTCCTTCGCCTCGCTCTGGCAGCTGGCCCGCAAGCGCCGCAGCGGCTTCCTGCTGGGCGCCATGGCCAACGGTGCCTGGCTGGCCTTCGCCTTCTTCGCTCAGAGCGCCGCGACGGTCTACGCCAACGTGCTCTTCGGCGCGATGAGCCTCTATGCCTGGGCGCGCTGGAAGCGCGAGGCGGCCTCGCCGGCGCCTAGCGCGCTCGGAAGATGAAGAACACGGCCCCCGCGAGGCACAGGGCGGCCCACAGGTAGTCGAGCTTGACCTGCTCCTTCATATAGAAGACGACGAAGGGTACGAAGACCGTCAGCGTG
>JANOFW010000317.1:0-2047 GCA_031413835.1 Planctomycetia bacterium | reverse complement strand
GGACGTGAGTGCCCCTCGCGACATGCTCGGCTGGTCCCGGCACGCACGGGCCGTGGCGCACTTCGAGGCCCACCATCGCGCTCTCTGCGAACGTGACTCGGTGGCCGTGGCGCGAGCGCAGGCCGAGCTACGAGACCTGGGCCTCGACGTAGCGCCCACATCGAGGGGGCGGTGCCGATGAGGTGCGCGGGACGCGCCCGTCAGGGCCAGGAATGGCCCTGTCAGGCGCCCAGAACGATGTGGATGTCCCTCGGGAACAGAGCGTCCATGCGCGCACGGTCCTGGGCGCAGTGCCCGGACCGCAACGGAGCAAGACGATGACCATGAACCTGACGACGACGGGCGCGCCGCCCGCCTTGGCCCTCGGGCTGGGGCGGAGCAGGCGGCTGGTGGTGGTGGCGAGCCTCGCGGAGGCGAGCGCGCTCTACCGCTCAACGACCGACGCGCACCTGCGCGCGGGCGGACACGGGGCCTCGGACTTCCACGAGGGCCGGATCTACGACACGACGGGCGCGGCGCCCGCGGTGGTGGCGCGGGTGAGCTGGAACGGGCGGGTCTGGGCGAACAAGACCTGGGCACCCGGCGACGAGCCGCTCTACAGCCCCGCGCCGGCGACGGTGGAAGGGAGCGCGCAATGAGCCCCGCCAAGAGGCAGAGCGCCGCGCTCAAGGCCGCGGTGGCCGCGCTGGCCACCATGCCGATCGCGAGGCTGCGGGCGCAGTACGAGCACGCCTTCAAGAAGCCTGCGGGCACGACGAACCGCGACCACATGGTCCGCGCCCTCGCGGAGCGCGCCACGGGAACCGCGCAGGACGCGGCCATCGCCACCACGAAGCCCTCGGCACCCACGCCGACCAGGGAGCCCAACTCCCCGCGCAAGCCGGCTTCGGCCAAGCACGACCCGCGGCTGCCCGCTCCGGGCGGGACGATCGAGAGGGTCTTCAAGGGCAAGGCCCTCAAGGTCGAGGTGACCGCGGACGGGTTCCGCCACGCAGGGAAGGCCTGGTCCTCGCTCACGGCTCTGGCGCTGAGCATCACCGGCTACGGGGCGATCTCGGGCCCGGCCTTCTTCGGCCTCAGCAAGCCCCGCACCGCCCCGCCCGCCAAGCCCCCCACCGCCACCGCGCCCCGCAGGGGCCGGAGCAAGGGGGACTGAACGGTGAGGGTCTACCAGCCCAAGTTCCGGGGCCGCGACGGCGTGCAGCAGACGAGCCGAGTGTGGTGGACGCAGTTCCACCTGCGCGGCCGTCTGTTCCGCCGATCCCTGGAGACACGCGACAAGGGCGTGGCGACCGCCAAGGCCCGGCAGCTCCTCGAGCGGGAGGAGCGCCGGGCCGCTGGCCTGCTGGACCCCGCCGAGGAGCAGCAGAGTCGCCCCATCGCCGACCACGTCTCCGACTTCGAAGCGATGCTGCGCTCGCGGGGCTGCGGCGCCCGCCACATGCGCGACCGCATGGGGTGCCTCAAGGAGTACGTGGCGGCGACGAAGGCGGCGTGGCTCAAGGACCTGGAGTCCTCCCGCGTGGCCCGCTGGCTCACCGACCTCAAGGAGAGTGGGCTCGCCGCACGCAGCGTCAACCGGAGGCTCCAGGCCCTCCGCCAGTTCGTGCGCTGGTGCGTCGGGGCCCGCCGCATGGCCTACGACCCGCTCGTGGGCTTGAAGCCTCTGAACGAGGCTGCCGACCGCCGCCATGTCCGCCGGGCCCTCAGTGCCGAGGAGCTCCAGCGCCTGCTCGACGCCGCCGCGCGACGCCCGCTGGGGGAGGCGACCGCGCACAGGAAGCACCGGGGCGTCACGCCTGAGCAGCGCGTGAGGCTCATGGCGCTGGGCCGGGTGCGGCGGCTGGTCTACGCCGTGGCGGCGGGCACGGCTCTGCGTCGCGGCGAGCTCTCCCGCCTCACCTGGGGCGACCTCGACCTCGAGAAGCGCCTCATCCGAATCCCGGCCGCGTCGAGCAAGAGCCGCAAGGACCAGTCCCTGCCGCTCCGCAGCGACCTCGCCCAGGCCCTGACCGCGCACCGGCCCGAGGGAGCGGGCGCCCAGGAT
>JANOFW010000316.1:0-3542 GCA_031413835.1 Planctomycetia bacterium | reverse complement strand
CCCTACGCGGATCGGCCGGGCGGCGCGAGCGCGGGAGGGCGGCGCGGGGCGTGCCCGGAGGAAACGTCTCGTAGGCCCCGGGCGGTCTCTTGGGTATCCTCGCGGCCCCCTCTCGGGAGCGCGGATGCGGCATCACTCGTTCGGCGACGGACGGCACGTTCTCAGGCTCGACCCGGGCGAGGACGTGATCGCGAGCCTGCGCCACCTGGCGCAGGAGCAGCGCATCACCGCCGGCACCATCGCGGGCCTGGGCTCGGTGGACGAGATCACGCTTGGCTTCCTGGACGCCGCGGCCAACGAGTACATGAAGCGCCGCTTCGAGGAACGCATGGAGGTCGCGGCGCTCTCGGGCAGCATCTCCATGGAAGACGACCGTCCGCACATCCACCTGCATGCCGTGGTGGCTCCGCGCGAGTTCCTGGCCTACGCGGGCCACGTGCATGAGGCCAAGGTGGGTGCGGCCCTTGAGGTCTACGTCACCGCCCTGCCGGGGACGCTGCAGCGGGTGTCGATCGAGGGGCAGCCCTTCCCGCGCCTCATGCTGCCCGGGGAGCCCGCGCCCGCGGGCGAGAAGCCGGCCTCCAAGCAGAGCGCGCGGGGCGCCAAGAAGGACGGCTCGGGCGGACGGTGAGGCCGCGATGAAGACCCTGGTCGTGGTGGCGGCGGGGGCCGCCGACCGCCCGGTCGCCGAGCTCGGGGGGCGCACGCCGCTCGAGAGCGCGGCCACGCCCACGCTCGCCCGCCTCGCGCGCGAGGGGCGCGTCGGGCACGTGACGCCCGTGCCCGAGGGCCTGAGGCCCGAGGAGGGCGCCTTCGCCCTCGCGCTCCTCGGCCTCGACCCGCGCGAGCACGCCGACCTGGGCGGGGCGCTCGACGCGGCGGCGCTCGAGCTTCCGCTGGGCTCGCTCGACCAGGCCTTCCGCCTCTCGCTGGTCACCGCCGATCGCGAGACGATCCACGATCCCACCGCGGGCCACATCTCGCGCGAGGAGTCGGCCCTGCTCCTGGGCGCGCTGGCCGACGCCTGCCAGGACGAGGACCTCGCCTTCGTGCCCGGCCCCGCGGGTCGTGGCGTGCTCCTGTGGCGCGGGGCGCGCGACCTGCGCGTGGTCACCGTCCCGCCCACCGAGGTCGTTGGCCGCAGCCTCAAGGCGGCCCTGCCGCGCGGCACGGGCATCGGGCGCCTGCTCGCGGTGATCGACCGCAGCCGCGAGGTCTTCGAGCCCCACGAAGTCAACGAGCTGCGCCGCGACCTGGGAGAGAACCCCGCCACGCTGCTCTGGCCCTGGGGACCGGGGGTGGCCCACGCGTTGCCCTCCTTCCGCGAGCGCGTCGGCCTGAGCGCCGCGTTCGTGGGCGTGAACCCGACGATGCTGGGCGCCGCGCGCCTCCTGGGCTTCACCACGCGGCCGGTCGAGGGCGCCACGGGCCTGCCCGACTCGAACCTGCGCGCCAAGATCGACGCCGCGCTCGCGTTGCTCGAGTCGCACGACCTGGTGGTGCTGCACGTGGACGGTCTGGCGGCGGCGTCGCACGCGCGCGACTTCGTCGCCAAGGTCGAGACGCTCGAGCGCCTGGACGGCTACGTGCTCGGCACGGCGCTGCGCCATCTCGAGCAGCTGCCGGGCAGCCGGCTGCTCTTCGTGGCCGGCGAGGCGGTGAGCGTCGAGACCGGCCGGCACCTGACGGACCCCGTGCCCTTCGTGCTCTACGAGTCGGGCGTGCGCTGGCCCGGACGCGCCGAGTTCACCGAGGTGGGCGCACGCGATGGAGGGCTCGAAGTGGCCCGGGCCGACCACCTCCTCGACTTCGTGTTGCACCTCTAGGGCGGCCGTCCTCGGGGTCGCGCCTGGGAGGTGGAGGTGGAGGGGGAGGGGGGCGCGGGGGGCAACGCGGTTCAAGGCCGACCTCGCTTCGCGTCGATGGTGCCCCATGCGCCCCAACCGCCCCGCCCCCTCGCCCCGCTCCGCCACCAGCCTGCGGGAGCGCTCGCGGCGCCCTGCGCAGGGGGGCTCCCCTCGTGCGGGGAGCCAGGGCCGCACGCCGGGTACGATGGCGGTTCGCATGCCCTCCCTGCGCATCGTCGTCGCTGAGCAGACCTTCGAGACCGACTTGCCGGCCGACGCGGTCCGCGTCGGCACGGCTCCGGTCTGCGACCTCACGCTGGCCTGCGAGGGCGTGGCGGCCGAGCACTGTGTGCTCGAGCCCATGCCCTCGGGCGAGTGGCGCTTGAAGGATCTGGGCAGCGGCCACGGTACGCGCGTGAACGGCGCCGATGTGCGCCAGGTGGCGCTCAAGCCCGGCGACCTGATCGAGCTGGGCGCCGCCTCGATCCTCTTCGACGGTCCTCCCCTGCGCCCGGCCGGGGGCTCCGCGCTGGCCGCCGCGGCCACGTCCTCCAACGGCGCATCGTCCGCGGGCTTCGCGTCGTCCTCCTTCGCGCCGACGGCGCCCCTGCCCTCCGTCGCCGCCGCGAGCCTCTCCTCGCCGCGTGGCTCGGGGGGGCGCAAGCTGGTGCTCGGCGCGCTGGCGCTCGCGCTCGTGGGCGGCGTGCTGGTCGCGGTCGGCCTCACCGGCAAGGGCGACGGCGCCGGGACCGAGGCGCGCGCGCGCCACGACCTCGAGGCAGCCATCGGGCTCTACCGGGCGCACGATTACCTCGGCGCGCGCCAGGCGCTCGCTGCGCTCGAGCAGCGCGAGCGCACGGGGGACGTGGCGCGTCAGGCGGCCACCTACCTGGCCAGCGTGAACCAGGCCCTGAGCGAGGCCGAGGGCGAGCTCGACGCCTGGGTGACCCACGCGCTCGACTTCGATCTCTCGGCCGCCTCCAGCCGTCAGGCCGTCTTCCTCGAGAAGCACGGGGAGGGCTTCGCCCCGCGAGTGGAGACCGCCCTCACGCGCGTGCGCACCGAGCAGCTCCGCTGGCGCCGGCTCGAGCTGACGCGCGTGGCCGAGGAGGTCGAGCCGCTGTTGGCCCTGAGCCACTACAAGCAGGCCCGTGCGCGTTGGAGCCGAGCCGAGGCCACGGCGCCCCCGGGGGTCGATCTCGGGCCCGACGTGGCGACCCAGCTCGCCGCGCTGGACGCCGCCGCGGAGCTCACGGCCGCCCGCCTCCAGGAGCACGCGGCCACGGCCGTGCGTCTGCGCGGGCCGCGCGCCGGGGCCGAGATCCTGGGCGCGGCCATCGAGCACTACGAGGGCACCGCCGTCCATGGCGCCCTGGCCGAGCGCCTGGCGACGCTCGAGCGCGAGGCGCTGGCGCTGCAGCCGGCCGTCGTGCCGGGCGCGCCCTCCACCTCCCCCGGCGCGCTCCCGAGCGCCGGCCCCAGCGCCCCCCCCTCCACCTCGCCTGTCGGCCCGACCACGCCCGCGGCGGCCGCGCTGTTGACGCGCCTCGAGGCCGACGTGGCCAAGGCGGCCGGCGAGCGCGCCTTCGCCCGCGCGGTGGACCTGCTCGACCAGGCCCTGGCGCTGGTGGGCGAGGGCCCGGTCAAGCTGGCGCTGACCGAGCGCCGCGGCGACCTCGCCCTGGCGCGCAACGG
>JANOFW010000315.1:0-2724 GCA_031413835.1 Planctomycetia bacterium | reverse complement strand
CATCGTTCGCCCCTACCGCGTCGTGTACCGGCTGCGGGGCGAGGCCATCGAGGTCGTGACCGTCTTCCATGCAGCGCGCATGTTCCCCGACCTGTTGCCGTAGCACGCGAGCGACCCAACGAGGAGTGGCCGCCGACGGCCCTAGGCACTTGAGTGCGAAGCGCCCGTTCTTCCAGTTCGCCTTGCCGCGATCGCGCTACGGGCCTCGGTCGACCCGCCGACCCCGGTGGACCACGACCGCGCCTCCGACCATCACGGTCTCGACCAGGTTCGTGCCCAGGCGGTAGGGGAGGAAGACATAGGAGGGGGCGTCGAGGAGCACCAGGTTGGCCGGGCGGCCCGCGGCGATGCGGCCGGCGCGCGTCTCCTCGCCGATGGCGGCGGCCGCGTTGCGCGTGATGGCGCAGACGACTTCCTCGGGCGTCATCGCGAGCGTCGCGCAGCCCAGCGCCGCCACCAGCGCGAGGTTCTCGGTGGGCGAGGAGCCGGGGTTGAAGTCGCTGGCCAGCGCCACGGCGCAGCCGGCAGCGATCATGGCGCGTGCGTCGGGCTTCTGCGTGAGGCCCAGGAAGAGGCTCGTGGCCGGCAGCAGCACCGGGATGACCCCGGCGCGCGCCAGCGCGCGGATGCCCGCCTTGCCCGTGCCCCCGAGGTGCTCGGCCGAGATCGCGCCCACCGTGGCTGCGAGGCACGCCCCGCCGGAGTCGCCGAACTCGTCGGCGTGCACCTTCGCCCCCAGCCCCAGGGCGCGGGCGGCGCGCAGGATGCGCCGCCCTTCCGCGAGCGTGAACGCTCCTTCCTCGACGAACACGTCGCAGAAGCACGCCAGCTTGCGCTTGGCCACCAGGGGCAGCATGCGCTCGACCACCTCGTCCACGTAGGCTTTGCGGTTGGCGCGGTGTTCGGCGGGCAGCGCGTGCGCGCCCAGGAAGGTGGGCACGACGTGCACGGGGTGGCCCTGCGATGCGAGCCGGAGGGCCTCGAGGCTGTCGATCTCGCTCTCGGTCGTGAGCCCGTAGCCGCTCTTGGCCTCCACGGTCGTCGTGCCGTGGAGCAGCATGCGGTCCAGGCGCTTCCTCACCCCGAAGGCCAGGGCCGTGACCGGCAGCCCCTGGAGCGCCTTGGCCGAGGCCAGGATCCCGCCGCCCGCCGCCAGGATCTCCGCGTAGTCGGCGCCGCGGCACCGCAGCGCGAACTCGTTCTCGCGCATCTTGGCGAACACGGGATGCGTGTGCGCGTCTACAAGCCCCGGCAGCACCGTCTGCCCATCGGCGTCCAGGCGCTTCCTCGGCCGAAACCTCCGGCCGAGCTCCTCGGTGGTCCCGACGCCCACCACCTTGCCCGCGCGCACGGCCACGGCGCCGTCCTCGATCACGCCCAGGTCGTTCATCGCCGTGGCGCCGCGCTTGGGGCCCGGCCGCCCGTCGTCCACGGTCACGACTTGAGCGGCGCCTTCGATCAGCAGGTCGCAGGAGCGCATGGGGGGGAGCATACGGGCGGGGCTCTTGGGGCTCTCCTTCGCCGCGCGCGAGTCGCGCCGCACCCACCCGGAGGCCCGAAAGTGGGGCTCCCGGCAATCTTGAAAATCCATAGTCATACTATGGAATTTCAAGGTAGTCTCTCGGCATGATCCAGCGCCCCCGTCCCCTGAAGGCACTCCAGGGCCTTCTGGCCCACAACCCCGTGGTGGCCCTGCTGGGCCCGCGTCAGGTCGGCAAGACCACCCTGGCGCGTCAGGTGGCACGGGGCTGGCAGGGGCCGGTCACCTTTCTCGACCTCGAAGATCCGGCCGACCTCGAGCTGCTTCGAGAGCCGATGCTGACGCTACGCGGCAAGCGCGGCCTCGTCGTGATCGACGAGGTGCAGCGGCGCGTCGATCTGTTCCCCGTATTGCGCGTACTCGCCGATGCTCCCCCCAAGTCTCGCCGGTTCCTGTTGCTGGGAAGCGCGTCGCCCGCCCTTCTGCGTCAGTCCTCCGAGTCCCTGGCGGGCCGCATCGCCTACCAGGAGCTCGGCGGGTTCGCGCTCGACGAGGTTGGGGTCGAGAAGGCGCCGCGTCTCTGGCTACGCGGCGGGTTCCCGCGCTCGTTCCTCGCGCGCAGCGAGGCGGCCAGCCTGGCCTGGCGACGCGACTTCGTGCGCACCTTCGTCGAGCGGGACCTCCCCGAGCTGGGCCTGTCGATCCCTTCGGCCACGCTCCTGCGTTTCTGGTCGATGCTCGCCCACGTGCACGGCAACCTGTGGAACGCGGCCGATCTGGCCCGCGCGTTCGGCATGGGCGAGGTCACGGTGCGCCGCTACCTTGATCTCCTGGCATCCACGTTCGTCGTCCGCCTGCTCCAACCCTGGCACGAGAACCTGGGCAAGCGCCAGGTGAAGTCGCCCAAGGTCTACGTTCAAGACGTCGGCGTGCTCCACGCACTGTTCGGAATCGGCCCCATGGAGTCGCTCGAGCGCCACCCCAAGGTGGGGGCCTCTTGGGAGGGCTTCGCCCTGCAGACGGTCGTGGATCGCATCGGTGCGAGGCCTGAGGAGTGCTTCTTCTGGGCCACGCACGCCGGAGCCGAACTCGACCTGCTGGTCGTCCGAGGTCAGAAGCGCTGGGGCTTCGAGTTCAAGCGCAGCGAGACCCCGTCGGCCACCCGGTCCATGCACACGGCCCTGGCCGATCTCAAGCTCGACCGCCTCGAGGTGATCCACGCCGGCGCCCGCACGTTCCCCCTC
>JANOFW010000314.1:0-6364 GCA_031413835.1 Planctomycetia bacterium | reverse complement strand
GGACCCCTCCCCCCCCGAGGCGTGGGAGCGCGTCATCCTCAAGGCGCTCGCGCGGGTGACCGCCGACCGCTACGCGCGCGCGGCCGCGCTCGCCGCCGTTCTGCGGGCGCTGCGCGACGGGCGCGCCGCCGAGGCGCCGATGCCTGCCGCGCCGGCGTCGAAGCCTGGCCGAAGTCGCCGGTCGCTGCGGCTCGTGGCGGCGCTCGGGGCGGTGGCCCTCGTCGCGGCCGTGGCTGCGATCTTTGCGCTCAGGGGTCGCGATGAGCGCGAGGGAGTGGTTCCCGCTGCGGAGCGGGCGCAGGCGTCGCGCGCCTCGAAGGGCGAGACGCCTTGGAAGCTCCTGCGTCCCGAGGGGGCACCCGAGGGCGTGCTCGTCTCGCAGGCCCAGATCGACGAGGCACAACGGCTGTCGGTCCCGGTGTGGTTCGAGAACTCGATCGGCATGCGCTTCGTGCTCGTGCCTGCGGGGCGGTTCACGATGGGCGTGCCTGAGGGCGAGCCCGGGCGGAGTCCCGACGACCTGCTCCCTCACGAGGTCGTGCTGCCCAACGCGTACTACATCGGCGTCACGGAAGTTACGAACGGCCACATCCGCAAGTGGAATCCCTTGTGGCACGCGTCGCCGCAGGACGACGTCGCGCTCGACGCGGACGAAGAGCCTGCCGCCTGGATCCACCTGCGCGACGCGCGCACGTTTGCCACATTCCTCTCGGGCAAGGAGAGCAGGACGTATCGCGTGCCCACGGAGCAGGAGTGGGAGTACGCGGCTCGCGCCGGGACGTCGGGCCGCACGTTCTGGGGGGAGGACCCGGCCGACGTAGCCCGGTTCGCAAACGTGCTCGACGAAGACACGCTCGCTCATTGGCCCAAGTGGTCCGGGGTGCCCGTGGGACGCGACGGCTTCCTCGCGGTGGCGCCGGTCGGCAGCTTTCTCCCCAATCCGTGGGGGCTCTACGACATGCTCGGCAACGTCTTCGAGTTGTGCGCTCTGGCTCCGGGCGCGACCCGGAGCGTTCACCGCGGCTCCGGATGGAGCTCCGCCGCGCTGAATTCCCGCTCGGGCGGGCGTGGGTTTGGTGAGAACGACACGCACTGCGTCTCCGATGGCGGAGTACGCCTCGTCTGCGACCTGAAGGCGCCGACGAAGAGCGAGACCCCCTGGAAGCTCCTGCGTCCCGAGGGGGCCCCGGAAGGCGTGCTCGTCTCCCAGGCCCAGCTCGCCGAGGCGCAGCGGCTGTCGGTCCCGGTGTGGTTGGAGAACTCGATCGGCATGCGCTTCGTGTTGATCCCGGCGGGCACGTTCACCATGGGCTCGCCTCCCCATGAGCCGGGGCACGAGTACGGCGAGGTGCAGCACGAGGTGACTCTCACCCGGCCCTACTACCTGCAGACCACCGAGCTGACCTGGAAGCAGTGGCGTGCGTGGGACCCGAGCGCCACCACAAGCCCGCTGGATGGACAGCCAGTCGCGGAGCATCAGCAACCCTTGATGCGCGTGGAACCGACCAAGTTCGATGGATTCATCGCCTGGCTGCACGCGCGCGAGGCCGGCAGGACGTACCGGCTGCCTACCGAGGCCGAGTGGGAGCATGCGTGCCGCGCGGGTACCACCACGGCCTGGTACTGGGGTGAGGATCCGACCCAAGCGGTCCGCCATGGCAACACCGCCGACGACAGCCTGCGCCTCTCGTACCCCGAGGAGGCCACGCCGGACGGGGACGGCGGCTTCCAGGTCACGGCTCCCGTAGGGTCGTTCCTTCCCAACCCCTGGGGTCTCTTCGACATGGTCGGAAACGTGGGAGAGTGGACGCTCGATACCTTCGCGCCCTTCGGTCCCGGGCCGCAGGTGGATCCGCTCGTGCGCGGCTTCCCTGGGCGCGTCTCGCGCGGGGCCGCGTGGTGGAACCCTTCGCTCGCGCAGCGCTCGGCCCAGCGTTCGTGGCCCAAGTACGACGTCTGGCAGGACATCGGCGTGCGTCTGCTGGTCGAGGTGCCCGGCTTGCCGGAAGTGCCGCGTCCCGCGCCCGTGCTCGCGGAGGCGCAGCTCGCGGAGGCCAAGCGTCTGGGCGTCCCGGCCTGGTTCGAAAACCCCCTGGGCATGCGCTTCGTCCTGATCCCAGCGGGCAAGTTCACCATGGGCTCTCCGGCCCAGGAGCCCGGGCGCAGCGCTGACGAGGTGCAGCACGAGGTCACGCTCTCGCGCGCCTTCTACCTGCAGACCACCGAGACGACCTGGGCGCAGTGGCGCCGCTGGGACTCCGCGGGCGGGGGAACGCTGTTCGACGGCGAGCCCACCGACGCGGACGACCAGCCGGTGACGGCTGTCAACGCCGAGGGGAGCCTGGTTGGCTACATCAACTGGCTTCGTGCGCAGGACGAGGGGCGCGGCTACCGCCTCCCGACGGAGGCCGAGTGGGAGTACGCCTGCCGGGCGGGTGCTACCACGCGCTGGTTCTGGGGCGACGATGCGCGGGACGCCGCACGATTCGCCAACGTGGCGGGGCGCCTTGCGCTTTCCAAGCACCCGGATTGGCGGACCTTCCCGATCGAGGGCTATGCGGCGCTGCCGCTACCGGTGGGGAGCTTCTTCCCCAGTCCGTGGGGGCTCCACGACCTGATCGGGAATGTTGCCGAGTGGGTGCAGGACGGCTACGGCGCGCTGGGTACCGAGGCGCGCGTCGACCCCGTCTCTGCACAGGCCGCACCAGATCGGATCATCCGTGGGGGGACCTGGCACAACCCGCCGGCCCTCACGCGCAGCGCCACCCGGGCTCACGTGCCGTGGGGGGGAACCACACTGTTCCACGACATCGGCTTCCGCCTCGTCTGCGAGCTGCCGGCCTCTGCAGCGCCGTCTGGCGAGGCGCCCGCCCCGCGCGACCAGGCCACGCCCTGGCCGCTGGAGACGCCCAAGGACGGGCCGGCCTGGGCGCGCGTGTCGCGACGCCAGATCGAGGAAGCAGAGCGCCTCAAGGTCCCAGTGGCCTTCGAGAACGGCGTGGGGCTGCGCTTCGTGCTGATACCAGCCGGCGAGTTCTTGATGGGTTCGCCGGAGACCGAGCCCGGGCACCAGCCCCACGAGACGCAGCACAGGGTCACGCTCACCAAGCCCTGCTACCTGCAGACCACCGAGCTCACGGCCGGCCAGTGGCGCGCCTGGGACTCCACCCTGCGCACCAGCGAGCACTTCGGCAAGGCCTACAACGACGATGCGCACCCGGCCACCACGATCGACTACCGCCGCATCGCCGGGTTTCTGGCTTGGCTCGGCACGCAGGACCCGGGCCACGCCTACCGGCTCCCCACGGAGGCCGAGTGGGAGCACGCCTGTCGCGCTGGCACGACCACCGTCTGGTTCTGGGGGGACGACGCGCGCCAGGCTGCCCGCTACGCCAACGTGGCCGACCGATCGTTCCTCACGGTGCATCCGACGGCCGTGATCTTCGACGTGGACGACGGCCACGTCGGGCCAGCGCACGTCGGCTCCTACGCGCCCAATCCGTGGGGTCTCCACGACATGCTGGGCAATGTGGTGGAGTGGTGCGCCGACGCGCACGCGCCCTTTGGCCCGGAGCCCGTCACGGACCCCCTCGTGCAGGTCGAGGGGCAGCCTCGGGTCGTGCGCAGCGGGGCCTGCGGCTTCCATCCGCACGCCCTGCGCTCGGCCTGGCGAGGACCGAGCACGCCCGGCATCGACACCTTCTCCGACACCACCATCCGCGTCGCCTGCGACGTCCCGGCCCGCTGAGCGCGAGCCCGGCCCATGCCGTGGCGAACCTCGGCTGGACCTGGGGGGGGACTTGAGCCGAGCGTGAGGGTTCGTGACCTTGGCGCCTAGCAGGCCGCGGCGTACCCTCCACGCCATGTCGGCGATGGCACTCGCACGCGGGAAGCTGGTGTGGTGGGGAAGCGCCTTGCTCGCCCTCGCCTTGTTGGGCGCGCTCCCGTCGGCTCCCTCGGCGCGGGCCGAGCCGCCCGCGGGCACGCTCGACGCCAAGGCACGCCTGCTGCGACGCTCCGAGCTGCGCAGCGCCGCCGGCAAGTGGATCACGCACCGCCAGCGGTTCCCTTCGGCCTGTCCCGTCTGCAAGGGAACCGGGAGGGATCCCCGGGTTCGGGGCGTCCGAGCCTGTCCGACCTGCAAGGCGAAGGGGGCCTGGATCTCTCCGCCCGACTACCGGGCGGTCTACTACGACATGCGCACCGAGGCGTTCAAGCGCCTGCCGGGGATCCAGGACGCGCTCGAGGCGCAATACAAGGAGGCGAACCAGGGCAACCCGTGGCCCACCCGCATCAGCCGCTACCGCATCAGCGAGTGGGAGCTGGTGGACGAGACCCACGGGATCGTCTGGTTCCTCTACGGTGCCGCGCGCTCGCCGACGGCGACGTACTGGATCTGGAGCACCCAGGCCAAGCCGAAGGGCGAGTGGTGCTCCTACGACAGCCGCTCCGATGGCGTTTGGCCGGTCGAGGCGGGCGAGCCGGCCCAGGAGTGGGAGCCGGTGCCCTCCACGCAGCTGCCGACGCTGCGCGCGGCCGTTGCCGGGGCCGGGATCTCGTTCTGGGCCGTGGAGTTCCTGGGTCGGGGCCAGACGTTGCGCGTGCGGCTGGAGCCGCTGGCGAGCACCGTCGACGCCAACCCCGCCGCCGCCATCGCGGGCGACGTCCTGCGGGCGACCGGGCCCCTGCTGCTGACAGCCACGACCTGGGCGCGCGTGGAGACCGAGTGGCGCACGCCGTGGCAGGACCCGGACGGGATCGTGCGCTTGAAGCCGACCTGGAGCGCGGGCCTGGACCGCTCGATCTTCGAGGCGCGCGGCTGGGCCGGGCTCGCGGCGGAGCAGCAGATGGCGCTGCTCACGTGGGTCGCCGGGACCAACCCGGGCTGGAGGCCCGTTCTGCCGGCCGCCGGACCGTCCGCTCGGCCCCCGCCGGCCCCCGAGGCGGCGGATCCCACGCCGGAGGTGCCCGCGCCGGTTCCCGCGCCGGTTCCCGCGCCCGTCCCAGCCCCAGCCCAGATCGCGCCGCCCACCCCGGTTCCCGCAGCGCCCGCTCCGCCCCCCGGCCCCCCGCCCGTCATCACCGCGCAGGTCAAGAAGCAGGCGGAAGCCGGGTTGCTGCGCATGCGGGAGCTCTTGACCCTGGCCCGGACGGCCCACGACGAAGGTGTGCTCGCCCACAGGAGCGGCTCCCACGATCTGTGGCAGGAGAAGCTCAACGAGGCTCGCGCCCACCTGGCCGAGCTCGGCGACATCTGGAGCGAAGAGGTCGTGGCCAAGGTTCCGGGCCGCGACGAGGCGCAGCGCGAGGAGGTCGCCAACGAGCACTTCGGCTCGATCTGGGACGAGATCTCCGAGCTCAAGTCGGTCGTGCGCAAGACCTCGACCATGCGCTGAGCGGCCTCTGCCCCGCGGCGGGGCTCAGCGGTAGACGTAGGCAGCGCCGCTGCCCCCGGCGCCGTTGTCGGCATGGTTGCCGTTCACGCCCGTGGCGCTGCTGTCCTCGTCGAGGGCGCCCACGACGAGGGCGCTGTCGGAGATCCCGACGCTGTAGCCGAAGTGGTCGAGGAAGCTGGTGTTGGACGGTTTCACGTAGGCCTCCTGGCTCCAGGTCGTGCCGTTGCGCACGAAGAGGTAGGCCGCACCGCTGTCCGCCTCGTTCTCGTCGTCCTGGTCCCCGCCCAGCCCCACGGCGTCGCTGTCTTCCTGGTAGGCGCCCACGACCAGCAGGTCGCCGGAGAGCGCGATCGCCAACCCGAAGTTGTCGCCGTAGCCGGTGGTGGCGGGCTTGAGGTAGGCCTGCTGGCTCCAGGTCGCGCCGCTGCGCACGAACACGTACGCCGCGCCTGAGTCGCCCTGGCCATTGTCGGCCTCGTTCCCGTTCACGCCCCCCGAGCCGCTGTCCTCGGTGCTGGCACCCACCACCACGGTCTCGCCCGAGATCGTGACGCTGTGCCCGAACTGGTCGCTGGTCTCGGCGTTTGAGGCTTTCAGGTAGGCCTGCTGGCTCCAGGTCGTGCCGCTGCGCACGAACACGTAGGCCGCGCCGCTGCCGTTGGCGCCGTTGCTGGCCTGGTTGCCGTTCACCCCCGTGGTGTTGCTGTCCTCGCCGTGGGCGCCCACCAGCACGGTCTCGCCCGAGATCGCGACGCTGAACCCGAAGTAGTCGTCGGCGGCGGTGTTGGAAGCCTTGAGGTAGGCCTGTTGCGTCCAGACGGTGCCGCTGCGCACGAAGACGTAGGCCGCGCCGCTCGACGGGGCGCTGTTGTCGGTCTGGCTGCCGTCCACGCCCGTGGAGTTGCTGGCCTCGCCGTCCGCGCCCACCACCAGGGTGTCGCCCGAGATCCCGACGCTGGCCCCGAAGG
>JANOFW010000313.1:0-3135 GCA_031413835.1 Planctomycetia bacterium | reverse complement strand
CCACGAGGCGAGCGGCTGGTGGATTTGCGTGGATCCACGCACAGGGAGGGTGATCCAGGCCGACTGCATCGCGTGAAAGTGGCGAGGGTGGCCTACGACCGCCCAAACAAGCTCACCCGCCATCCCAGCGGCTACAGGTCGGGCGCCACGAAGAGTAGCGCTACCGTCGCGGCGGCGAGGAGCAGGAAGAGGGGCAGGGGCTTGGCGCGGCGGGCGGCGAGGCCGGCGAGGAAGCCCCAGAGGAAGCCGGCGGCGTGGCCGACGTGGGAGATGCCCAGGCCGCCGACCTCGGAGATGATGACCAGGAGGACGCAGTTGGCGGCAATGGAGTGGAGGAAGGTGCGGGTGACGAAGGCGGTGGCGACCACGTGGTGGCGGCGGAGAGCGAGGAGCCAGGCGAAGAGGGCGAAGAGGCCGCCGGAGATGCCGACGGTGGGGGCACCGTTGACCAGCCAGCCTGCGGTGGTGCCGAAGATGGCGGAGCCCAGCACCACGAAGGCCAGGGTGGGGCCGCCCCAGCCCAGGTCGATCCAGCGACCGATCTGCCAGAGGCTAAGGCCGTTCATGACCAGGTGCCAAATCTGGACATGCGTCACGGCCCACAGGGCGGGCTGCCAGAATCCCTGGATGTGCCAGGCCGAGGTGCCGTCGGGCGCCAGGACCCAGAGTGGCTCGAGCAGCGGCCAGAGCACGCGGGCGAGCGGCGGGATCTGCTGGGCGATCCAGATCACGGCGACGAGGCCGAGGAGGCCGGCCGTGGCGCGGGGCTGCCCGGTATGCAGCCGGTTCAAGACCGGCGAGCGCCGGACGTGGCTGGGGTGGAGGCGCTCGCGGATGGCCTCGGCGCAGGCGGGGCAGCGCAGATCGGCGCCGTGGCCGAACATCTCGGAGCGCGGCGTGGGCGTGCCGCAGCCGGCGCAGGTGACGGTGGAGGCGCCCGGGTCCATGGGCGCGCATCCTAGGGCGGAGGGCCCCAGGCGGCGCGCTGATGCGCAGGGGGCTGCCGGGGGCGCGGCTCTAACGGAGAGGGGCGATCCACTTGGCCGGGAGGCCGGACTGGAGTCGCTTCCAATTGCCGAGCAGCTGCGGCTTGTGGCGGCGGATCCAGGTGGAGATGTGCCGCGCAGAGTAGGGCTCGAGCCGGCCGCGAAGGACGCGGGGCGGGGAGATGCCCAGCACGGCGCTCTCGCGGTCGGACTTCACGTAGAGCTGCGCCGGGCCGGGGGCCCTGGCGCGCATCCGGATGCGAAACGACCAGAAGCGGCTGATCTCGGGAATCGGCCCACGGCGCGGCGTTCCGGCCCGAGGCAGGGGGGCGCGCGTGCGCCGGACGGGCCGAAACTGGCGACCGGTCGTGGCGCGCTGGACGAGGGGCGAGACGCGCTTCCAGACGCCGTCGATCTGCTTGTAGGTGGGGGGCTGGATGCCGCGAACCGCGCAGTAGAGCTGCATGGGATCCAGGTCCATGTTCCCGGGCCACTCGACGGTCCATTGGTCGCCGTGGTGTGACACCTGGGCCACGAAGTCCGGGTTCCAGAACTTGCGCAGCACGCCTCGGCGCGGGACCTGGTCGCGTACGTCCACCACGCCGGCGATGCCGTCGTCGAAGCGCAGCCAGATGCGGCAGCCCCCCTCGTAGCTCGCGGCCACGACGTGGGGGGAGTACTCGTCGATCATCCGGGTCATGCTACCGCGGGGGCGCGATACGGTGGGGGCGCTTGCCGCTGCGCAGGAGATCCCAGTCGGCCTGGAGTTCCACGCGATGGGCGCGGGCCCACGCGACGATCGTCCGTCGGTCGCTTGGGCGAAGCCGGCCTTCGATCAGCCGCACGGGATCGATGCCGACCATGGCCTCACCGCGTGCGTGTCGCACATGAAAGTGGGGTGGCAGGTGATCGTTGGGCCACATGGTGATGACCAAGCGGCCGATGCGGCAGATCTCGGGCACGGGGACGGGCCTCCGGCCGCCGGATCGGGACGCCCAGGAGCCCGGGGGACACGGCGCTACCCCCCTCTCCGCCGCAGGCAGGCTCCCGGTCACGCGGGATCTGATCGCGGACTGGACCCACGTAGATCGCGCTCGCGGGACAAGCTCTCTGTCCCCCGCGCCCCCGCGACCCCCTATTCCGTATCCTGGGGGCAGCCGACGCTTCGTCGGCGCCACCCCCAGGATACGGAATGGACTTCGACCTGCCCGAGGAGCTGGTGCTGCTGCAGGAGGCGGCGCGGGACTTCGCCGACAAGGAGATCGCGCCCAGGGCGGCCAAGTCGGACGAGGACGAGGAGTTCGTCGCCGAGCAGACGCGCCTGTGCGCCGAGCAGGGCTACCTGGGGATGAGCATCCCCGAGGCGTTCGGCGGCTCGGGCCTGGGGTCCCTGGGGACGTCGATCGTGCTGATGGAGGTGAACCGCGCCTGCGCCAGCACGGGCGTGACGCTCTCGGTGCACAACAGCCTGTGCGCGCAGGCGCTGGTGAACTTCGGCAGCGAGGCCTTGAAGCAGCGCTACCTGCCGCGCATGGCCACGGGCGAGCTGCTGGGGGCCTACGCGCTCTCGGAGGCCGGCAGCGGCAGCGACGCGGGCTCGCTCTCCTGTCGCGCCACGCGCGTGGGCGAGAACTGGGTGCTCGACGGCACGAAGCTGTGGATCACGCAGGGCGACCAGGCCGACGTGATCGTGGTCTTCGCGCGCACCGACCCCCTGGGCGGCTCACGCGGCATCACGGCCTTCCTGATCGAGACGGCGTGGCCTGGCTTTTCCTTCGGACAGAAGGAGAAGAAGATGGGCCTGCGCGGCAGCCCCACGGTCGAGATCCGCTTCGACCAGATGCGCGTGCCGGGGGCCAACGTGCTGGGGGAGGTCAACCGCGGCTTCTCCATCGCCTTGGCGATCCTCGACACGGGACGCATCGGTATCGCGAGCCAGGGCGTGGGCATCTCGCAGGCCTGCCTCGAGGCCTCCATCACCTACTCGCGCGGCCGCCAGCAGTTCGGGCGCGCCATCGCCGACTTCGGCGCGATCCAGGAGAAGATCGCCGAGATGGCCACGTGGACCGAGTCCTCGCGGCTGCTCACCTACCGCGCGGCCGTGCTCAAGGACGCGGGCCGGCCGCACCGCCGCGAGGCCTCCATGGCC
>JANOFW010000312.1:0-2115 GCA_031413835.1 Planctomycetia bacterium | reverse complement strand
GACCGGCACGCGGGACGGGGTGCGGAGGGCCGCCGCGGAGGACGCCGTGTAGTCTTCCTACATCAGGACGACGCGGTGGCCCGAGCGCCCCCGGCCCAGCGTGCCGCCCGTAATGTCCCAGAATCACGACCGGTCATTTAGAGCTTGCGCGTGACGCTCTTCTGCTGGAGGAAGAGGCCCAGGTAGTCACGGCCCCCGGCCTTCGAGCAGGTGCCCGAGAGGCGGAAGCCGCCGAAAGGCTGCGCCCCCACCAGCGCGCCGGTGCACTTGCGGTTGAGGTAGAGGTTGCCCACGTGGAAGCGCCGACGCGCGTCCTCGAGGTGCTCCTCGTCGCGGCTGTAGACGGCACCCGTGAGGCCGTAGTCGCTGTCGTTGGCGCTGGCGAGCGCCTCCTCCCAGTCGCGGGCGCGGATCACCGCCAGCACGGGACCGAAGATCTCCTCCTGCGCGATGCGCGCCGTCGGCGCGACGTCGGCGACGAGCGTGGGCTCGACGTACCAGCCCTCGCCCGCGGGGCGGCCGCCCCCGAGCAGCAGGCGGCCCTCGCGGCGGCCCTGCTCGATGTAGCCCAGGATGCGCTTCTGCGCCTTCTCGCCGATCACCGGCCCCACTTGCGTGAGCGGATCGGCCGGGTCGCCCAGGCGCAGTGCGCGCGTGCGTTCGACGAGCATCGGCAGGAAGCGCTCGTAGACGTCGGCATGCACGATCGCGCGCGAGCAGGCCGAGCACTTCTGGCCCTGGAACCCGAAGGCCGAGGCCACCACGCCCTGCGCGGCGGCCTCGAGGTCGGCCGAGGCGTCCACGATGATGGCGTCCTTGCCGCCCAGCTCGGTCACCACGCGCTTGAGCCAGCGCTGGCCAGGATGCACCACGGCGGCCTCGCGGACGATCCACAGGCCGACCTCCTTGCTGCCCGTGAAGGAGACGAAGCGCGTCGCGGGATGCTGCACCAGGCGGGCGCCGACGCTCTCGCCCGGGCCGCTGAGGAAACTCACGGCGCCCGGGGGCACGCCGCAGGCGATCAGCGTCTCGTAGAGCTTCCAGCCGATGGTCGGGCTCTCCGCCGCGGGCTTCATCACGACGGTGTTGCCCGCCACGAGCGCCGCGACCGTCATGCCGCACAGGATCGCGAGCGGGAAGTTCCAGGGCGCGATGACCACGCCGGGTCCCAGCGGCAGGTAGAAGCACTCGTTGCGGTCCTGCGTCTGGACCACGTCCACGCCGCGCGCGTAGCGCAGCGCCTCGCGCGCGTACCAGGCGCAGAAGTCGATCGCCTCGGCCGTGTCGCCGTCCGCCTCGGCCCAGCTCTTGCCGCACTCCAGCACCATCCAGGCGCTAAGCTCGTGTTTGTCGCGACGCAGCTGGTCGGCGACCTGGAGCAGGATCGCCGCGCGCGCCTCGAAGCCGCGCGCCGCCCAGGCGGGGAAGGCCACCAGCGCGGCGGCCAGCGCCTCGTCGGCCTCCGCCGGGCCGCAGGCCGGAAACACGCCGATCACCTCCGAGGGGTGCGCCGGGTTGGTGGAGGTGAGCGTGGCGGGCAGCTCGAAGCGCCGCGCCCCGGCGGCGTTGGGGTAGCGGCGGCCCAGCTGGCCGCGCACGCGCGCCAAGGCGGCTCGGAAGGCGGAGGCCTCCTCGGGCCGACCGAAATCCGTGAAGGGCTCGTTATGGAACGGCGGCAGATCGACCAGGGACCGGGTGGACATGGGCACGGCACTCCGCAGCCCGGGGCGGCGCAGACGGCGCCCCGCGAAGGCCCGGAGGATACGGGAGGGGCTGGTACCCTCCGATCCAAGATGCAGACCGACGCCACGCCCACGCCCGCGCCGGCGTCCGCGCCGTGGGCCCCCCTGGGCGCCGCGGCGCTCTCCGGCATCACGGCCCTGGTGGCGCAGCTGATCTGGATCCGCGCGCTGGGCCGCGCGGTGGGCACGACCACCGAGGCGCTGGCCGCCATCACCGCGGTCTTCCTGGGAGGCCTGGGGCTGGGCTCGGCTTGGGGCGGGCGGCTGGCCGCGCGCACGCGCCAGCCGGCGCGCGCCGCGGGCCGTGCGCTGTTCGCCGCCGGGCTGCTGGTGCTGGTCTCTCCTTGGCTCTTCGGCGCCCTGCCCGACCTGC
>JANOFW010000311.1:0-5172 GCA_031413835.1 Planctomycetia bacterium | reverse complement strand
ACCCGCCCCAAGCTCCACACTTTTTTCGGGCGGGAGCGCCCCTCCGCCGTCGCGCCCGACCCTGGGGATGGGCCACGACGACGCGGAGGCGATCCGCGGGGACCTCGACCTCGCCCAGGTCCACGCTCCGTCCGTCGCGATGGAGGCTCAGGCGAGCGCGCCCGCGGGGCAGCCCCGCGATGAGGAAGCTGCCATCGCGGTCGTCCACCCGCGTGCGCGAGGCGCACAGGGCGGGGGCCTCGAGCCCGGCGGCCACCAGCGTCAGGACCTGCACGGCTGCCCCCCGTGGATCGACGAGTCGTCCGCTGATCGACGATCCCACCTCCACCCGTAGGTCAAGGTCGTCGCTGCCGTTGGGCACGTCGTGAAGTAACGCGCTCGGCGCGTAGCGGCTGCCTCCTCCGCCCGCGGCCACCTCGTAGCTCTCGGCGGTGAGCCCCTCGATGACGAAGTGGCCCGCGTCATCGGTGTGCCCTACGCCTGCGCTGCCCTGATCCCGGGTCGGCCCGCCCTTGATCCAGGCGCTGACGGGCACCAAGCGGGCCACCGCACGGCCCTCGCCGTCGCGCACGATCCCCTGGATGCTGCGCCCTGCGTGCAGGCGCACCACGACGTTCTCCGCACCCGGCCGCACCGCGCCGAGCTCCGTGCGGGCGAAGCCTGCGAAGCCGCCGACCAGCAGGACATGGTCGCGGTCCGCGCGCAGGGCCGGGGTCGTGAAGCCTCCCTCGCCGTCGAGCGTGGCGAAGATCGAGCCCACACTGCCGCTGGCGGCCTCCTGCTCACGGACGTAGACGAACCCTCTCTGGTCGGGGACAGGCCGGCCCTCGGCGTCCACCAGGCGCCCGCGGAGGACGGCCCCTTCGGCCAGCGAGACCCGCAGCCCCTCCGTCGGTGCCGCCACGTTGCGCATCCAGGTCAGTGCGGCGGTGGAGGGGGCGCCACCGGAGCCGCCCGAGGGCAGGAAGAGCAGGTCGTAGGAGCCTGCGGGGAGGAGGTCGAGGCGGAACGTGCCGTCCGGCAGGACGCTCGCGTCGGCGCGCCGCCGCTGGTCGGGCTCCCCCTCGTTCGTCCTTGCGTAGATCTGGATGTCGATGGCGTCCGGGTGCGTCACGCCGCCCGAGCCCTCGACCACGCCCGTGATCTCGTAGCCCCGCCACAGGAGCAGCTCGATGTTCGTGCTCCCGGCCGCCACGACCGTGCTCGCCAGCACGTCGAGACCCGTCGGCGCCAGCTTGAGGTCCAGGCCCAGGCTATCGCTGCGCAACGAGTACGCCAGGGCGCTGACCTCGTAGTCACCTTCGCGCGGCACATGAAACGCGAACTCGCCCGCCGCGTTCGTGCGCTGCTCTCGGCCTTCCCACTGGTTGGCGCTGAAACCCACGACGCTGACGCGGGCGTTGGCGAGGGGCGCGCGGGTCACCACGTCAAGCACCCGACCCCCGAGTACAAAGCTGCGTGGGAGCGTGATGTACAGCAGGGCGTCGGTCCGACGCTGGCGCGCGTGCCAGGCTAGACCCCAGGGCGGCAGCACCTCAACGAGCAGGTCGATGCCGTCCGGCACGCCTTCCAGGACGAACACCCCCTCGGCGGAGGTCAGCATGGGCTCACCGAGCGGCTGCCAGCCCATGAGGAGTCCTCGCGTCGCCCCGCGGCCCTGCGCCTCCTCCTCGGTGGGTTGTCGGTAGAGCGTGACGCGTGCGCCGGGAACCACGCCTCCATCCGCGTCGTAGACCGTGCCGCCCAGCCGTCCGACCTCGGTGGGGACCTTCGGGATCGTCCCGACCTCGGTCCACATCCTGGCTGCCTCCGTTGCGCGCGGACGCGACGCCGCTGGATCGGTCGCCGATCCTGGCTCCTGCCGGGCTGCTCGCGCCAGTCCTTCGAGCAGGGGGCCCTCGGTCGGTGCGTCGGTCGCGACGTGTTCGGGTGTCCCCGGAGTGCGCTCGGCCTCATCGCCTTGGGTCGCGAACCACGCGATGGCCAGCGCTGCCAGCGTTGCGCCGAGCGCGGGCAGGAGCCAGGCGCTCGCTCGGTTCATGCGGGAGGCGGCGGGGCGCTGCAGCCTCCGCCGGCCGCGGGTGCGCCGGCGGAGCAGGCGCCGCCGCTGGGGGCGACCGCGCCTTCCTTGCGGGGCACGACCTTGCCGCCCGCGGCCTTGTAGGCCTGGATGCCGCCCTCGATCACCACCAGGCCCTCGATGCCCAGGGAGGCGAGGGCGGCCTGCGCCCGGGCCGCGCGCACGCCGAGCTTGCACAGGAGCAGGCGCGGGGCGGGCACGGCGCGCACCTCGTCGGCGCGCGCCATCACGGTGTCGAGCAGGATCTGGCGCGAGCCCGAGATCATCTCGGCATCCACCTCGGCGTCGGTGCGCACGTCGATCACGCTCAGGGACGCGCCGCCTTCGATGCGCTCGCGGGCCTCGGCGGCGCTGATGCGTTGGGGCAGCGGCGTGTTCTCGCGGTTGAAGCGCAGCAGGTCGCCCATGTTCGCGGGCTTGGGCGGCGGGTTGGCGGTGAGCGCCTCGACGAAGCGGGCGCGGTCGGCCAGCTTGAGCCAGGGGTTGGCGGCGCGCTCCTTGGCGAGCGTGCTGTCGGTGCGTCCGGCGTAGTCGTGACCGGGATAGAGCACCGTCTCGCCCGGGAGCCGGCCGAAGACGCGGGCCAGCGTGTCGAAGAGCTCGCCGGCGTTGCCGCCCAGGAAATCGGTCCGCGCCACGCTGCCGATGAAGAGCGAGTCGCCGGAGAAGACCACGCCGGGCGCCTCGAGCACGAGGTGATCGGGCGTGTGGCCCGGCGCATGGCGCACGGTGAGCGCGCCGCGACCCAGCTCCAGCGTGGCGCCGTCCTTGGGGTGCTGCGTGACGCCGGCGTGGTGCGCCTTCTCGTGGGTCACGCGCGTGGCGCCGAAGGCCTGCGCCACCCGGTGCGAGGCGGAAGGGTGGTCGGCGTGGGTGTGGCTGTCGATCACCAGCTTGAGCCTCAGATCACGCCCCGCGAGGGCCTCGGCCAGGCCGGCGGCCTGATCGAGGTGCAGGTCGAGGGCCGCCGCCTCGCGACGTTCGGGGTCGAAGACCAGGTAGCCGCGGCAGCCCATCGCGTGGGGCAGCGGCAGCACCTGGAGCACGCTCTGGGTGGGGCGGGCGGCGGGGGTGGCGGCAGTCGTCATGGGTGGCTTCCGTTGGGCCGTTCGAAGGGCCGCGCCGGACGGGGGGAGGAACTTGGTCACCCGCCGCCGCGTCCTTGCCGACGTATGGTATGACGAGAGTCAGATGCAACGCGCTGTGGCAAGCCTCCTGATCGCCTTGGTCGGCCTCATGGCCCTGATCCCGCAGGCGCTCTGTCCCTGTGCCCAGCGCGGGCGTGCGGAAGAGGCCCAGGCCCGTGAGGCGGGTCGCCCCGTCGAGGCCAAGGCCTGCTGCCCGCTCTGCGCCCAGCTCCAGCGGCGTGCCGCGCTGGCCAAGGCTACCGGCGTGACGCCCCCCCGCGAGGCTCCGCCGGTCTGCCCCTGCTGCGAGGTCAACGGCGGCGGCAAGTACCTGCTGCAGATGGGCGGCGTGATCCGCCCCGAGCCTGACGCACCGCTGAGCCTCGTCGCGGCCGTGCCCGTGCTGCTTGAGCTCGAGCTTCTCCCGCTTGCGCGCCTCGAGGTGCGCGTGGGAGGCCCAGCGCCCGACGAGGTCGCGCCTGCCGAGCGGCGGGCCGGCGTGGTGCTGCTGATCTGAGTCCCCGGGGAGCGGACCGTCGTTCGACGGTTGCGCCCAATCTCGGACCCGTGTCCGTCCCTCCGGAGGCTCCCTTGTGCTCGCGTATCCGTTCGCATTCCGTTCTTCCGTCTTGAGTCCGCTCGTCGGCCTGGTCGTGCTCGGCGCGCTGTCGGCGTGCGTGGCCTACCGCCCGGAGCCGTGCGGCAGCCCTGAGCGTGCGGTCACCTCCCTGGCCCCGCCCTCCGAGGCCCTGTCGTTCGAGCAGGCCCTCGAGCTCGTGGCGGCGCGCAATCCAGAGCTGCGTGCGCTGCGTGCCCGCGCCGCAGGGATCAACCTGCGCCCCAACGACGCCGCGCTCGAGGGAAACCTCGAGATCGATGACGGTCGTGTCGACCAGCTGACGTTCGGGACCGACGTGCTCGCGCTCTTCGGGGTGGGCGCGCGGCCGGCGCAGGCCGCGCTCGCCCGCGCGCTGCGTTCCGAGGCGCTGGCGCGGCACCATGAGCGCGCGCGCGAGCTGGCGCGCGACCTGGCCGTGGCCTACAGCACCGAGCGCGAGCTTGCCGACCTGGTGAGCCACGTGGAGCCGCTGGACACCGAGGCGTACGTGAAGGCCGGGCTGGCGACCGCCGCCGACCAGCAGGAGTCGGCCTCCTCCAAGGCTGGCTGGGCCGCGGAGCGCGAGATCGTGGCGCTCGAGCGCCGCCGCCAGCGGCTCGCCATCGCACGGTTGATCGGCGCGGGCCCCGAGCAGGAGGCCACGCCCGTGCTCCCGCCCGCAGGCTGGCCCGCCGTGCCCGACGCACAGGCGCAGTCCCTGCTGTACGCACGCGCCGACCTCCAGCGGCTCGCGACCGCCGTCGGGGTGGCCGACCGGGACCTGCGCCTCGCCGTCGCACGCCAGATCCCCACCATCGGCCTGAGCCTGGGCGCCACCTTCGATCCCACCGAGCCCTTCCAGGTGCTCGACGTGAGCCTGCCGCTGGGCGCGCCCGCCGAGGCGCGCGCGGCCGAGCAGCGTCGCGGCGCCGCGGTGCTCGACCTGGAGGCGGGCGTGTTGGCCGCGCGCCACGAGGCGGCGGATCGCAGGCTGGCGCTCGAAGAGTCCGAGGCCCAGCTCAGGTTCTGGCAGGGCTGGTGGGAGGCCAAACGCGCGCTGGTGAGAGCCGCGCGCCAGCGCACCGCCACCGACGCGCGCGACCTGACCATGGCCCTGCACCTGGAGGGTGAGGAGATCGAATCGGCGCGCGAGCTGCGCGAGGCGCGCCTGGCGCGCGCCCAGGCGCGCGTGGAGGCGGCGGTGGCCGCGGGTTGGCCCGGGCCGTTCAGCGCCTCGGGTGGATCGGATGCGCCGACGGGCTGCGCGATGCAGGCAGGGGGGGCTCGATGAACACGCGTGACGCAGGATCCTCCGAGCGCTCGGCGCTGTCCGACCTGGACGTGCTCCAACGGCGTGACACGGCCCT
>JANOFW010000310.1:0-3044 GCA_031413835.1 Planctomycetia bacterium | reverse complement strand
CGCTTGCGTACGGCGCAGCAGTTCTCCAAACCGGCGACCCATGCCGTGTTCGGCGTTGCAGGCCAAGGACCTAGACGCGCATGGGTTCCCTCGGGGGCCTCCCGGGGGGCCTTGCGGCCGCGAGCGGGACGAAGGCCTGTGCGAGCGCGCGCAGCTCGAACGGCGAGAGTGTGCGGATGGCGGCCACAGGCGGATCAGGCGTTCCCTGCCGTGGTGCAGACGCGCCAGAGATCGTGGCCTCGACGAAAGACGCCGTCAGCGCTCGAGTTCGCGGGTCGCGGACGCGATCTTGCGATGGACACGGACCTGCTCGACCATCGACACTCGGCAGTCGGCCGGGGTGTGTTGGATCATGAAGTCGAGGAGGCGGCGTGCGGAGCCCACCCCGCGAGCGAGGTTCCGGCCGTCGCTCGCTTGCCGTCGAACTTCCTGTGCACCCTCGGCTACGGCGATCCGGCTAGGCTCCACCCGCGCGGCCTGCGGCTGGCGTTCGAGGAGGCCTGCCGCCTCCTCAAGTGTCCCATTCCGGGCCGCGACCCGACGGATTGCGGGAGAACCTCATCCTCGGTAGCATCGCACCGGGAGCGATCGAGGTTCTTCCAGGAGGCCGACCATGCGCAAGGTAGTCCGGCTCGCGACGGCGATCCTCCTGGTGGCGGGCGGATGCGGAGGCGGCGGGATCGCGACGAGGTCCGGGCCCCTCTCGGTCTCGCTCCTCGATCGTGTGCGTGTCGTCGGCCTGCCCATTTATGGCGGCGCCAATCTCGCCGCGTTCGCGCTCGGTCGGGTGGCACCGGGCACGGGGCCCGATCTCTTCCTCGTGCCGACCAACGGCTATCCCGGCTGCGCGGTCGTGACCGGCCCTGCGTTCCAGCAGAGTTCCTACGTCTACGGCTGGGCGGGGTACGGAAACGCGCACTCGGTTGCCGTCGCAGATTTCGTCGAGGACGGCTTTGCCAACGACGCCGTGGTCACGAGCCTCGCGGCGGCTTCGGGACAGACGTCGATCATGGGCGCGCTGCCGGCCGGGAGCCTCTCGTTCCTCTATCCCAACCCCTGGCACGAGGTCCAGACGGGGCTCGCAACGCGCCTCGTTGCCGGAGACTGGGACGACGACGACCACCTGGACCTCGCGATCCTCGAGCCGCTCCCCGCACGGGTGCGGATCCTGCTCGGCGATGGAGCGGGCAACTTCGCCTCATCGACGCGGGCTTCCTCGACGATCGACACGGACATCGTGCCGACGGCGATCCTCACTGCGGACTTCAATGAGGATCTGCAGCCCGACCTCGCGATCGCCAGCGCGTTCGCCGGGACGGTGACGATCCTCCTCGGCGACGGCAGCGGCGGGTTCTCGCCGGCACCGGACGTGATGGGCGTGCCGAGCGTCCTCTACATGACGGCGACCGACCTCGACGAAGATGGGCACATCGACCTGGTGCTCTCGAGCAACGCGCAGGACGAGGTCGCGATCGTACGCGGCAACGGCGACGGGACGTTCACGGCCCCGACGATCGTGTCGCTCCCCGCGAACTCGGCCCCGACCGGCATCGCCGCGGCCGATCTCGACGGCGACGGCGACGTCGACCTCGTCGTCGGCCTCACCGACGACGACGACATCGCGGTGATCCTGAACAACGGAAGCGGAGGAATGAGCCTTCCCGGCTCCTTCCGCTACTCGCTAGGCGTCGGCGGCCTGCCACGCCAGGTGGAGGTCGCCGATCTCGAGGGCGATGGAGACCTCGACGTCTTCGTCCTCATGGATAGCCACGTCGTCGTGTTCGAGCAGACATGACCGACAACGCCGCGGTGCGCGGCGTCGCGGGCTCGTGCCCCGTCCGCGCGGGGGCGCGGAGGGCCGAAACGGCGCGTTCGCGGCGAGGGGATGGCGGAGGGACAGGGATTCGAACCCCGGAGGGCCTTGCGACCCTGCCGGCGTTCAAGACGGCTGCCCCGCTTCGCGACCGCGCTTGAGGGGCAACGACTTCCGGCGGTGGACCGCACCTCGGGGGCAGGTCACCGGCCGATCCGCAGTTCGCGATGATCTGGGACAGGGACCGTGATGGTCCCCGCTGGAGTTCGTTTCTGCATCACGATGTGGCTGCCACGTTGGCGGACGGCGTGGAACCCGGCGGCTCCCAGGATCTTGCAGACCTCGCCTCCGGAGAGGACGCGCAGCCTAGCCAACGCCTGCCTCGAAGCGCGTGATGAACACCTCCTCGTGCGTGCGACGGGCAAGTTCCTGGGGATCAGCACACTCGAGGAACAACTCAACTGCCTCGCGCAAGTTGGCTGTCGCCGCTTCGACTGTGTCGCCCTGGCTGGCGACATCTAGCTCAGGACACAGGGCCACGTATCCGTCGCCTTCTCGCTCGACGATCGCGGTGTAGGTGTGAAGGGTCATGCGGCGCTCCAGTCGGTCATGGGACGGACTGTACGTCAGGCGGCGGCTGGCGCCACGCGGGTCAACTGAACCACGGGAGGGACGTTCGAAGGCCCTGTGGGCAGTCTGGCAACCTAGCCCTGGGAACTCAGCGTGGCTGCGCCGGCGTGCGGGACACGCGCAGCTCGAGGAGGTCGTGGGGCAGGCCGCCGTGGGGGAAGTTCTCGGCGTAGCGCGTGAAGCCCAGGCGCGCGGCGACCTGCTGCGAGCGCAGGTTGGAGGGCAGGATCGCGCACACGAGGCGCGGCGGCGAGAGCCGGCGGAAGGCCTCGGCGATGAGCAGGGCGGCGCCCTCGGTCGCGTAGCCCTGGCCCCAGGCGTCGCGTCGGAGGTGCCAGCCGACCTCGAGTTCGCGCGCATCCCAGGGGGCGGGCTGGAGGCAGATGCTGCCGACGGCTTGGCCCGTGGCACGGAGGATCGCGGCGTGCCAGGCGATGGGGGCGCGCTGCTCCGCGCAGCGCGCCAGGAACTTCGCCAGCACGGCGCGGCTCTCCTCCAGGTCCCAGCGCGTGGCCCAGAAGATCACCTCGGGGTCGCCCCAGATCCCGTGGAAGGCCTCAAGGTCGGCCTCGATCCAGGGGCGCAGCAGCAGACGCGGAGT
>JANOFW010000309.1:0-12921 GCA_031413835.1 Planctomycetia bacterium | reverse complement strand
GGGGGCCTCCAGGGGCCCGGAGGATAGCGCCAAGGCCGGAGGGCTTCACGCGGGAGGCGCGCGCAGCGCGCCCAATACCGAGCCAGGCTCGAGACCCAGAGTCTTCGGCCGGCTCAGCGCCGCGAGCGCCGGGTGGGCCGCCGCTGCGCCGCCATCTCGGTCAGGGCCTCGAGGCGACGGCTCACGAGCGTGCGCAGACGGGCCGAGGGGATCTTCTTGATCCACGCATGCGCCCGGTCGAGTCGCAGGCCGGGAGGCAGCTCGAGCTCGGGGAGGGAGGCGAAGAGCCGGCTCCTGCCGCCGGAGAGGTAGAGGACGTCGAGCAGGGCCTTCTCGCGCGTCGCCACCTTCGCCCCCGAGCGTCGCAGCACGTCGAAGCCGCCGAAGAACTCCGGCGCCACCCGGTGCACGCTGAACGTCCCGAGCGTGGTCCGGATGCGCTGGCTCCGCGCCAGCGAGACGACGTAGATGACGGCCGGGATCTGCTCGATCATCCCGTGGAGGTGGAGGGCGGTCTGCAGCGAGACGTAGGCGGGATGGGGCGCGGTGAGGTACTCCGCGAGCACGAGCGGCTCGAGGGTCTCGCGTACGGTCCACAGGCCCCTGCGGAGGAACCTGGCCAGGCCGGCAGCGCGCAGCCGATCCAGCGTCTTGCTCGCCGCGGGGACGGACAGCCCGAGGCGCGCCGCCGCGTCCGACGTCGTGAACGCCGGCGTGCCCAAGGCGCGCAGCAGTCCCAGGGCCTTGGCGGCGGTCACGGTGAGCCCCGGACGCTCTCCAGCGCCGTCACGACCTGGAGCTGGATCGCCTCCCAGGCCTCCCGCGAGCCGAGGGAGTCGGCGTGGTCGGGCTCCAGGAACGCCACCACCTGGCCGCGGTAAGCGGAGAAGGGGACTTCCCAGACGCGGTCGAGCGCGGCCTGCGCCTTCGGACGAAGGTCGACGAAGTCCCCCGGGGCGTCTCCCCCGCGGGGGAACAGGACGCCCAGGTCGAAGACATCCCTCGCCTGGACTTCGCGGCGTCCGATCAAGGCGCTCACCTTCTGGTGGATCGCCGTGGCGAGACCGTAGTGGCACGCCAGGATCGGCATCAGCCGATAGTGCCGCACGAGACGAGGCTCGATGGACTCGAGCAGCGCCTCGCCCGCCTCGCTGCGGCGCGAGAACTCGATCTTCGTGTTCAGCGGCACGTCGCGCCCCTCGACCCTGAGCTCGATCTTCCAGCGTTGCGTCGTCTCGGTCTGCTTGGGGGTGCTGACGCGCGAAAGCTCGATGCCCGCGCTCGCCAGCGTCTCACGGCAGACCTTCGAGGCGAGCAGCGTGTCGACGCGGTCCTTGAGCGCGCCCATGGGGATCCCTGCCGCGTTCAGGTCCAGGTCCTCCGAGTAGCGCACGCTCCCGAAGAAGAAGCGCAGGTTGCAGCCCCCCTTGAGGACGAACTTCGCCTTGTCGCGCCCTGCCGCCAGCAGGCGCAGGAAGTGCAGGTGGAACAACTCGACGGTCTCGCGCTCGGACAGCATCCAGAAAGAATACCTGATAAGTCCATAGGAGGCAACAACACGAGTTCATCATGGCCCAGGTGAGCGCCCCGACGGTCGGGCCTGGGCCCAGGGGCCCTACGGGTTCTCGCTGCCCAGGCTTGGGCCTGGGGCCACGTAGACTCCCGCCCGCTCCCGGCTCCGCGCCCCCCGCGCCCCCCGAGGCCCTGCTACGACCCCGTCCACGGCCAACAGCACCGCACGCCTCGCCCCGACGCTGAGCGCGAGCGGCAGGCTCGCCCTCGCGCCGGATGCGGAGGCGCCCGAGCTCGAGGCGGCGCTGGCGGCGCGCCTCCGGCAGGCCTTCGCGTGGGGGACGGGGGAGGGCCTGCTGCACCTCGGGGCCGTCGAGGTCGCCAGCGCGCTCCCGCCCGCCCTGGGCTACTGGCGTGACCTTGGCGCGCGCTACGTCGCCGGCCTGTGCACGCTCGGCGCGGGCGTGACGCAGGGGGAGGAGGTCGGCGTTCCGGTGCTCGAGGCCGAGGCCGCGGAGGCGCTCGCGGCGGCGGCGCCGCTGATGGTCGGGGCGGAGACGATCGACGCCGAGCGACTACAGGCGCTGTGGGGCGCGCTCGATGCGGCTTTCCGTAGCGCGTTGCGCGCGGCGAAGGTGCCGCTGGAGACGTTCCTCGGGCGGCTGAACCCGGCTTGGCACGTGGTGGGCCGGGTCCACTTCCACCTGGCGGAGAACCGCAAGGACAGTGAGGCCCCGTTCGCCTTCCTCGCCACCTACACCACGCGCCTGTCGGCGCATGGCAAGCCGCAGCACGTGCCTCTGGGCCAGGCCCTGAAGGAATACGCGGGCGCCGCCCGGCGCGAGCAGCTGCTCGCCCTGCTCGTGCCGGTCGAGCGCGCTGCCGCCGATTGCGCGTGGCTGGCGGCGATGGTCGAGGCGGGGGAGATCTACCATCCGCTGCGCTGGGGTCCGGCCGAGGCCCGGCGGATGCTCTCCGACGTGCCGCGGCTTGAGGCGGCCGGGGTGGTGGTGCGCATGCCCGCTGGCTGGACCCTCGGCCGCCCCCCGCGCCCCCGGGTTACCGCACAGGTGGGGGAGACGGTGGTGGCGGGCCTGGGCGCCGCCGCGCTGCTCGACTTCCGCGTGGATGTCACGCTCGACGGCAAGCGGCTCACGCAGGCCGAGATCCGCGCGCTGCTGGCGGAGACCAGCGGCCTGGCCCTGCTGCGCGGGCGCTGGGTCGAGGTGGACAAGGAGCGCTTGGGCGCCACCCTCGAGCGCCTGCGGGCGGTCGAGCGGCTCTCCAAGGAGAAGGGCCTGAGCTTCGCCGATGCGGCGAGGCTGCTCGCGCGCGCCGACGTCGGCGCCTACGAGCCGACCGACGAGGCGAGCCACGAGTGGTCCGAGGTGGTGGCGGGCGACTGGCTCGCCACGACGTTGAGGGGGCTGCGGGGGCCGGAGGGGCTGGCGGGCCTGGACGTGAGCCGGGAGATCCAGGGGACGCTGCGGCCCTACCAGGAGGTGGGCGTGCGCTGGCTGCACCTGCTGGCACGCCTGGGCCTGGGTGCGTGCCTGGCCGACGACATGGGCCTGGGCAAGACCCTGCAGCTGATCGCGCTCCTGTGCGTGAGGCGCCGCGAGCGCAAGGGGCAGATCGCCACGAGCCTGCTCGTGGCCCCCGCCTCGCTGCTCTCCAACTGGACGGCCGAGATCGAGCGCTTCGCGCCCAGCCTCAAGGCCTTCGTGGCGCACGCCTCCGTCGTGCCGGCGGCGGAGCTCAAGTCCTTCGACGTCACGCGGCTCGCCGACGTAGACCTCGTGATCACCTCCTACGGCCATCTCCTGCGTCTGCCGTGGCTCGCCGCCCACACCTTCGACCTGGTGGTCCTCGACGAGGCCCAGGCCATCAAGAACCCCGGGGCCCGCCAGACGCGCGCGGCCAAGGCGCTCCGGGCGCACTCCCGCGTGGTCCTGACGGGCACGCCGATCGAAAACCGCCTGGGCGACCTGTGGTCGCTGTTCGACTTCTTGAACCCCGGCCTGCTCGGAAGCGCGAAGCAGTTCGCCGCCTTCGTCAAGCGTCTCGGGGCGCGCCAGCACGACGCCTACGCCCCGCTGCGCGAGCTCGTCAAGCCCTACATCCTGCGGCGCCTCAAGACCGACAAGAAGGTGATCTCGGACCTGCCCGAGAAGACCGAGGTGCGGGCCTTCTGCGCCCTGAGCCGCCGGCAGGCGGCCCTCTACCAGGAGGCGGTGCGCGACCTCGCCCGGGCCCTCGACGACGACGAGACCGAGGGCATCCGGCGCCGGGGCGTGGTGCTGGCCTCGCTCATGCGCTTGAAGCAGATCTGCAACCACCCCTCCCAGTGGCTGGGCGACGGTGCCTGGGCCGAGGCCGACAGCGGCAAGTGGGCGCGGCTGCGCGAGATCGCCGAGGTCGTGGCCTCGAGGCAGGAGAAGGCGCTGATCTTCACGCAGTTCCGCGAGGTCACGGAGCCCCTTTCGGCTTTCCTCGCTTCGGTGTTCGGCCGCCCGGGCCTCGTCTTGCACGGGGGCACGCCGGTGGGCAAGCGCCGCGAGCTCGTGACGCGCTTCCAGGCCGACGACGCCGTGCCGTTCTTCGTGCTGTCCTTGAAGGCCGGCGGATCGGGCCTGAACCTCACGGCCGCCTCGCACGTGGTGCACTTCGACCGTTGGTGGAACCCCGCCGTGGAGAACCAGGCCACCGACCGGGCCTTCCGCATCGGCCAGAAGAAGAACGTCCTGGTGCACAAGTTCGTCTGCCGCGGTACGGTCGAGGAGAAGATCGACGCCTTGATCGAGGCCAAGAGCGGGCTCGCCGCCGGCGTGCTCGAAGGAGGAGCCGAGGTGCTGCTGACGGAGATGCCCGATGCCGAGCTGCTGCGCCTCGTCGCCCTCGACGTGCGCCGCGCGGCCGAGGAGGTCTAGGCGATGTCCCCTGGGTACGGCGACTACGGTGGCTACGACGGCTACGGCTTCCGGCCCTACGTCCCGGTCGGCGTGCGGCGCGCTCGTGCGAAGCGCGCGCTCCCCAAGCTGCTCGGCAAGGGCAAGACCGCGGCCCCGGTCCTGGGCCAGGGCAAGCAGATCGCGGCCTCGTTCTGGGGCCGAGCGTGGTGTCGCAACCTCGAGCGCTACAGCGATTACGCCAGCCGCCTGCCGCGCGGCCGCACCTACGTGCGCAACGGCTCCGTCGTCCACCTCGACGTGCTTCCCGGCGCGGTCTTGGCCTACGTCAGCGGTTCCGAGCTCTACACCGTGAAGGTCAAGATCGCGCCCGTCAGCGCAGCACGCTGGAGGTCCCTGTGCGCCGACTGCGTGGGCTCGATCGGCTCGCTGGTCGAGCTGCTCAAGGGCGAGCTCGACGCGCAGGTGATGGAGCGGGTCTGCCAGGTCGAGACGGGGCTCTTCCCGAGCCCCACGGAGATCGAGCTCAGCTGCTCCTGTCCGGACTGGGCCGACATGTGCAAGCACGTGGCCGCCGTGCTCTACGGCATCGGCGTGCGTCTCGACGACGATCCCGACGTTCTCTTCCGCCTGCGCAAGGTCTCCGCCGCCGAGCTGGTGGCCGACGCCGCCAAGGGCCTCACGCTCCCCAAGCGCGGGCCGTCGCGGGCCAAGGTGCTGGCCCAGGATCAGGTGGCCGGCGTCTTTGGCGTGGACCTCGGAGCAGGCACTTCACCTGCGGTTGCACCTGTTGCCTCGCAGGCACTCCACGGCCGATCGAAGCAGGCGGCGGCGCCGCGCAAGCCGGCCCCGACGAGCAAGCCGGCAAGGCGCCTTCCGAAGCCCAAGCGCCGTCGCGGGGCCGGATCGGGAGCCTGAGGGGCACCGCGGCTGGGCGCGTCAGGCCTTCGAGGGCTCCGACCCGAGGGCAAGGATGCGGTCGAGCACGATCGTGCAGCGGCCGCGGTGCAGCTCGTCGCGAGCCTCGAGGTGCTCGCCCTTGGGGGTTCGCTCGAACCCCAGGGGCGTGATCCGGCGGTCCACGGTGTCGCCGGCGGAGTTGCGGAACAGGATCCGGAGCGTACGGCCGGCCTGGATGGCCTGCTCCAGGTGGTTGCGGAGAAGGCCCGGGAGCGGCGAGGTCCAAGTCACGTCGTCGGCCTCGGCCGGAGCGCCGTGGGAGGCGGCCACGTCGGTCTGGGGCCGGGAGTGCGCGGCGCGATCCGGGGGCTCGAACCAGGGGGCACGGCGTTGCGAGGCGCCACGGGCTGGGCCGAGCGTCAGGGGGCCGTCGGCGGCGTCCTCGTCCTCGAAGTCGTCGCTGTCGACGCCCTCGTCGGCTTCGTCGTCGTCGCTCCAGCCCAGGATCTTGCCGAGGAGGTCCTTGGCCTTGTCACGAGCGCTCCAATCCGAGGGCGCGCGATCGAGACGGACCGGCGGGGACGGCGCGGAGGGGCGCTGGGGTTGCGGAGCCTGGGTGGTGGCGCGGGCCAGGTAGTCCTCGACTTGTTTGAGGGCCTTGCCCTTGCGCTCGGGGGCGGATTCGCCGTCCAGCTCTTCGACGCTGTGCGCGAGGGCGGCGATGGGGATGCCCAGCGCACGCGCGCGGGCGAGCGTGGGATCGAGCGTGCGCGCCGGCAGGAGCAGGAGGCCCGGGGCCACCTCGCGGGCGCCGGGCGCGATCTCGCGCAGGGCCGCGAGCTGCGTCGGCGAGGCCAGGAGCAGCTCGCCCCGCATGGGGAGCACGGGGCGCTCGCAGCCGCCCCAGCCCATGATCGTCGCCCGGACGTTCTGGGCGAGCGGCGCGCCGGCGCCCTCTTCGAGCAGCTGCAGCACGTCCTGCGTCGTGCCCAGCCCCTCGAGGCCGCGGCGAACGGAAGACGCCGTGAGCCGGAAGCGGCAGACCCGGTCCACCGTCTCCAGGTCGGCGCACAGGCCCAGGCGGGCCACCAGCCGAGGGGGCACGTCCCAGGGGACGAGCACCTCGAAGTTGGGCTGCACCACCCAGGGGGCGGTGCCGTGCGCGGCGGGCGTGCGCAGCCGGAAGCGCGGCGGCAGCGTGGAGGGCCTGACCTCCGCCAGACCGAGGAACACCAGGGTGGAGAGGCCGTGCAGCGTGTCCCAGCAGTCGGGGGCGAGCCACGGGTCCCAGTCCGCGTTGCGTCCGGGGCGGCTGACCCGCACCGCGTCGATCGCGGCCAGATCGGCGTCCGCCGCGCCGCCCTCACGCTGCGAGGCGGCGACGGCGTAGCGCAGGCGGGCGTAGGTCCACAGCGTGACATGGTGGGGGTCCGCATCCCAGAGCAGGCTGCGCACGAGGATCGCAGGGTCCTGGCCGAAGGCCGCGGCGAGCGCGTGGGCTTCGATCTCCAGCACCCTCGTGTTGCCCTGCTGACGGACGGCGATCACGCCCAGCTGGCCCAACGTCCTGGGTGCCGCGCGCAGCTCGAAGCCCACCAGGCTCGTGCCGCCAAGCCGCTTCTCGAGGCGCTTGAGCGCGGCGGTGTGGAACGCGCCGTCGGCGCGCACCAGGGGGCGCTCGACCGCGAAGAGGCACACCGCCAGCGCCAGCCCGAACGGCAGCGGAGCTCGTTCGGCGTCGCTCTCCAGCATCGACGCGAGCGTCACCGCGTTGGCGTGGGTCGCGAGGAAAGGGCGAGCACAGGGCAGCACATCCAGGCCGTCTCCCTCACGCAAGCCGAGCCCTCGGGCCGAGAGCGAGCGGAGGGCTGCCGTGCGCCGCGGCTCCGGGACGGGGTCGCTCATGTAGGCCGGCAGCCCGGCCCGGGCGCGCGCGAGCGCCTCGGTCCCGCGCAGCGCCCAGCACGAGAGCAGCGCGATCTCGTCGGGCGACGCACCCTTGAGCAGCATGTCAAACGTCCGCGGGCCGTCGCTCGCGGCCCGGGCTCGCGCCGCGAGCTCGCTGGTCGAGGTGCGGGGCGCCAGGCCCAGCGTGGAGCACAGGCCCTGGCGGCCCTGCGGGGTGAGGCACTCCAGGAAGTCGATCAGGTCGTCGTGGGGCGGTAGCGGCTTCATCCGGGGCGGCTCCCCACGGCGAGATCCTCCACCTCGTAGCGGTAGCCCTGCTCGGCCAAGAAGCGCTGCCGGCGGTGGGCGAGGTCCTGCTCCACGGTGTCGCGGGCGACCACCGTGATGAAAAGCGCCGTCTCCTCCTTCGGGCGCAGGATGCGTCCCAGGCGCTGCGCCTCCTCCTGCCGCGAGCCGTAGGTGCCGGAGACCTCCACGGCCAGCGAGGCGGCGGGCAGGTCGAGCGCGAAGGAGCCGACCCGCGAGAGCACCAGGCAGCGCACCTCGCCCTTGCGGAAGGACTCGTAGAGGGCCTCGCGCTTGGCGGCGGGCGTCGCTCCCGTCACGAGCGGCGCCCCGAGGGCTGCGGCGAGGCGCTCGAGCTGCCGCACGTACACGCCCATCACCAGCGCCGGTCGCGTCGGGTGCTTGGCGAGGATCCCGCGCACGACTTCGTCCTTGGCCGGGGCCTCGGCGGCGATGCGGAAGCGCTGGGTGGGCTCCGCTTGGGCATAGAGCGCGCGCGTGGTCGCGTCGAGCGGCACGCGTACCTCGCGGCACTCGGCCGACGCGATGTGCGACTGGCGCTCGAGAGTCTTCCACGGCACGTCGAAGCGCTTGGGGCCGATGAGCGCGAAGACGTCTTCCTCGCGGCCGTCCTCGCGCAGCAGCGTGGCGGTCAGGCCCAGCCGCCGCACGGCCTGGAGCGAGGCCGTCATGCGGAAGACCGGCGCTGGCAGCAGGTGCACCTCGTCGTAGATCACCAGCCCGAAGGGTCGAGCGCGGAAGAGCGAGAGGTGCGGCAGGTCGTTGCCGCGGCGTAGCGTGAGGACGGAGTAGGTGGCCAGGGTCACCGGGCGCACGTCTTTCTTGCGCGCCGTGTAGACGCCGATGGAGTCCTCGGGCAAGTCGCTGCGCAGCGTGAACTCGCGTTTCCACTGCTGGACGGCCGCCTCGCTCGTGGCCACCACCAGGGTCGAGGCGCCGACGCGCTGCGCCGCCGCCACGCCCAGCAGCGTCTTGCCTGCGCCGCACGGCAGCACCACCACCCCGTGCCCCCCGGCCCCCGCCCCCGCGGCAAGGAAGGACTCGAGCGCCAGCCGCTGGTAGTCGCGCAGCGTGAAGCCCTGCCCCTCCTTGAGGGAGAAGGTGAGCGGCTCGGAGGGTGCGTAGCCGGCGTGATCCTCCACGGGGTAGCCCAGGCGGATCAACGCCCACTTGACCTCGCCCCGGTGGAGCGCGTCGAGCGTGAACGCCCCGTCGCCCTCCTCCGGCGTCAGCAGGGCCGCCAGCTTGGGCGTGCGGGCGAGCTCCATGGCCAGGGCCTTGTCGCTCACCTCCAGGCGCAGGCGCCCGGCGCCGGGATCGCCCACCAGCCGGATCTTCCCGTAGCGCCCGACCCAGGCGTCGATGTCCGCCAGCACATTCGAAGGCATCCCGAAGCGCGCGAAGCGCCCCAGGTCGATCTTCACGTCCGAGGCATCCCGGCCCAGCGCCAGGGCGTTCCAGACGCTGATGGCCGACAGTCGGTAGGTGTGGACGTGCTCCGGCGCGGAGACCACCTCCGCGTACGGGCCGATGGCCGCGCGCGCCTCGTCGGCCCGCGCGTGGTGCGCGTCGAGCAGGATCGAGCCGTCGCCTTGGATGATGAGGGGGTGGTCGGGGCCGAACATGCCAGGGTTCTACCGCACCCCACCCCGCCGATGCGACCCCAGGCCGCCGGGCAGGGGGCGCGGGGGCGCGAGGACCGGCGTCCGCTGCGGGACGGTCGTGTGCTCAACGCAGCGGCGCTGTGCGCGTCTGGGTGCCCTTGGGCAGGATCAGTACAGGCGGCAGGTCGAGGTTGGAGGAGGAGCCTCCGAAGCCGTTCGGGTAGATCCCTTCGATGGCCAGGGCCCCGTAGCCCTTCCAGATGTCGGAGAGGCGCCCCGAGCGCTTGACCGTGTCGGTCTCGAGGCGGAAGCGCAGCGCCGTGGCGCGCGTGTACTCGAGGAGCCAGAGAGGCTCCATCCAGCCCACATGACGCTCGGCCCAGAGGCACTTCGGATCGGTGAAGTGCGCGCGGATGCGGCGCTCGCCCTCGGGTCCGCTGAGCTCGCGGGCGGCGGGCGGATCACCCTCGCCCGGGAGCCAGACGAGGCGCGCGCAACCGGAGGTGCCGTCGGGGTCGTCGCGGTCGATGCCGACCCGGCGCGCGACGCGCGCGATCTCGAGCGTCTCCGCGACGAAGAATTCTGCCGGAGGTGCGGCCAGCTCGAGGTCCAGGGTCTCGCCGATCTCGACGACGTGGCGCGTGACCGTGATCTGGGAGGCGTGCCGGGGCAGCGCGAACAGCAAGGCGTCGGGCGGGACGTCGCCATTCACGAGGGTGCGCACGTCCAGCGGCACCTTCGCCGCGGCGGGCGCCACCAGGACGGCGGGGGGGTGGTTGATCTCGGCCGCGCGCAGGGGCCGCTCGGCGCGTAGCAGCACGCCCGCCTCGAGCGCGACCTCCGTCCAGCCGTCCTTGGGGATGACGCCGTAGCCGCCCGGCTCCTCGGCGCCGCCCGCGGCGCAGCCCACGAAGGCCACCGTCGGGCCCGGACTTCCCTCGCGGCGGTAGAGGCCCACGACGAGCGTCGGCTGCCCGCCACGATCCTCGACCCAGGCGCCCGAGACGACGTCGGGAGAGCGCGGCGGCTCGGCCTGCGCTGCGCCGAGGGGCGACACGAGGAGCAGCAGCGAGACCCAGGCCGCGCGCATCCCGCCCAGCCTACCGCAGCCGCTCAGCAGCCTTGGATGCAGGCCCTTCCCACGTTGCCCCGCGCCCGGCTACCCTGCGCGCCGGAGGTGACGACCATGGGTCTCAAGCACGCCGCGGTTCCTGGACAGAAGGTGGGAGCGGTCCTGGTCACGGGGGCCTCGGGGGCGCTGGGGCGGCGGGTGCTGGAGATGCTGGTCGAGGGGCGCCATGGCGCGGTGGTGGCTGCGACGCGCCATCCCGAGAAGCTGCGCGACCTCGAGGCCCGCGGCGTGGTCCTGCGCCAGGCCGACTTCGACCAGCCCGCGAGCCTCGCGGCCGCCTTCGCCGGGGTCGAGCGGCTGCTGCTGGTGAGCACAGACGCGCTGGGCCAGCCGGGCCGACGCTTCGCGCAGCATCTCGCGGCGATCCAGGCGGCCAAGAAGGCGAAGGTGGCCCACGTGGTCTACACCTCGCTCGTGCGGCCCGAGGCGGGCACGCCCGTGCTGCTGGCCGAGGATCACCGCAAGACCGAGGAGGCGCTGGCGGCGAGCGGCATGCACTTCACCGTGCTGCGCAACAACCTCTACGCCGAGAACCTGCTGATGGCCCTGCCGCATGCGCTGGCTACGGGCGTGCTGGCCTCGGCCACCGGCGGTGGCGCGGCGGCCTACGTGCTGCGCGACGACTGCGCCCGCGCGGCGGCCTCGGTGCTGGCCGCCAAGCACGCCAAGCGCGGGGTCTTCGACATCACGGGCTCGGTCGCTCTCACCCATGCGCAGATCGCCGCGCTCGTGAGCCGCGCCAGCGGGCGTCGCGTGGTCGCCCAGGAGGTGCCGGTGGCGCAGGTCGCCGCCGCCTACGGAGCCTTCGGCCTCGGGCCCGCGGCGGCCGCCGAGCTGGCCTCGATCGACCTGGGCATCGCCCAGGGATACTTCGCCACGGTCACGCACGCCGCCAGCGACCTGACCGGTCGCGTGCCCCACAGCGCCGCCGACTTCCTCGCCGCGCGCGTCCCGTCCCTCCTGGCCGGCGTCGAGCGGTAGGGGCGCCCCTACGGCCTTCTTGCTTTCGCGTCATCGAATTTTCGCGTGACCGCCGTACGCGCCGCGGCGGAGCAAGGGTGGAGGCTTCCATGCACCACCCTGCCCACGCGTCCCAACCCGCGTCCCCCCGCCCGGCCCCGGCCCTGCCCCCCCAGCCCCCCTGGCTTCTCGATGAGGGCTGCACCCCCGAGTGCGCGCGCCGCTTCGCGGAAGCGGCGCAGGCGGAGAGCAAGCCGCACGCCGACCCGCTCCTTGAGCACTGGTGGCAGACCAACGCCGCGCTCTCCCGGCTGCTCGTGGGTTGGGCCGAGCACGCGCCGTTCGAGGACGCCGCCTTCGAGCGCTGGTTCGGCAAACGCCCGCGGGGCCTGAGCTTTCCGGCGGAGCCGCTCGTGCTGCTCGACTGGCTCGTGCTGGGCTACCGCCGGGAGCGGGGCGCGCCCACCGAGGCCGAACGGCGCCTGCCGGCCGCGCGCTTCAAGGTGCCCGAGCTGGAGGCGCTCACGCGGGCGTTGGTGGGGGCGACCCCGGGCCTCTACCGGGTCGCGTCCGTCGAGAAGGGGGCCTGCGTCACGCTCGCGTCGCTGCTCCCCGAGGGGGCGCCGGTGGTGGTGCATGATCGCGGCATGGCCTGGCTGGCCGCCGTCGGCAGCCTGGTGGCGGGCCGGGCCTACGCCGCCGGACCGTACGGTTTGTTGCGGCCTGTGGGCCCGCAACTGCCCGCGGAACACGAGACCTCGGTGCTGCGGCGCCTCGCCCGCGCGCAGCGGCGTCTGGCCGACCCCGCGGACGACCCGGCGCGCTTCCTGCGCGAGCATCCGGAGACGCTCACCCACGCGCTGGCGGCCGAGCTCGACTGACGCGGCGGGGCTCTCCTCCACATCCAAGCCGCGCAAGTGAGCACGGAGACGGTTGTGGTCAAGCGTGTCCCTGTCATCCGGATCGAGTCCGGCGCGCGCCGGATGTGGGAGGTGCAGACCCTGATGCCGGGCACCATCGAGGACATCGTCGATCGGGCCCTGGCTTTGGACGAGGCTCTCGTCAACGTCCGTAAGCTCGTGCCGTTCAAGTACATACGCAGCATGGCCTGCATCCTCGACGGATGGCATGTGCGGCTGATTGGTGAAGCTGACGATGCTGAGCAGTGGTGGCGCGTTCGGGATGTTCAAGCCGTAGCGTCGGAGTAAACTAGGCCCATGTCGACGACCGATTCGCAGCAGGCTGGCTGGCTGTCCGAACCGACGGTCGAGTTGTTTCCCGATGCGGAGGGGCGGATCGAGTCTGCCTACATCGCCCTGCGACGGGCGAAGTACGCGAGTGTGGTGCAATTGAGTCCGGAGTACCTGGTCTTCCTCTACGTCGGGGCGGATGGCATACCGATCGGCATCCGGCTGCTTGAGCCGGCCGTCGGGGTGGTCGGCGCCCAGATCCTCCGCCGGCTTCTGAAGATCGAGGGTGATCGGCCCGAGGGCGATCGGTCCGAGGGCGGAAGCCGTTCCGCGGACGACAGCGCGCAGCCAATGACCCTTGAGCAGCTGGATGCGGTGATCCAGCGCATGACCGAGGCCAACCAGCAGTTGCAGACGCCCAGCGCGCGCTAGGCGCTGGCTTGGTGCGGCAGCGCCCACCCCGCCGGGAGGGGCTCCCCGCTACCATGCCGCGCATGTGG
>JANOFW010000308.1:0-3580 GCA_031413835.1 Planctomycetia bacterium | reverse complement strand
GTCAAGAGGGGCGACTTGGATCGCAGGCGGCGGGTGAGTGTGCGCGCCGGGATCTGGAGCGCCTCGCTCAGCGCCGTGGTGCTGGTCCCCAGCACATCGGCCAAAGCCTCGAGAGCCCGCGCCGGAAGCCCCTGGACGATGCGCGCGCGTAACGCACGGCGATCGATGCGCCGGCCGCTCAGGCCCAGCGAGCTGGCCCCACCCAGGAGCGTCACGAGGGTGCGGATCTCGGGGAGGGCGGCACGCTCGGCCATATGGCGCATATCATATCGCCAGATGGCCGGATGTCAAGCGCAGGGGTGGCGACGCCCGGGCCGCGCTCAGGGAAAGAGGGAGGTCTGCCCCCGGAGGCGTACGTGGGGCCCGAGATCAGGGAAGGCGGCAACGAGGTTCGCGGGGGCTGGAACCGGCGCGCCGATGAGCCGCGCCTTGATCTCGAGCGCGGCGGCCACGGCCTTCCCGCCGTAGTGGTTGTTGGCCACGACCAGGGTCGAGTCCACGGCCGAGGCGATGGCGCGGGCGCGCTCAGCGAGGCCGTCAATCTCGGCGGGCGTGTAGCGGTGGTTGTAGCGATCGTCGCGGCCTGCCTTCGCGTCGAACCAGGCGGAGGCGTTGCGTCCGTGGAGGCGCAGGTAGCCCAAGGGCCCGATCTGGGGCGCGTCGTCGGGCAGGTGGTCGCGTGAGAAGGGCAGGTCGAGATGCGCCACGCTGCACGGGAGCGAGCGCAGGAAGGCGAGGCCCGCCGGCGCGAACCACGAACGGTGGCGCACCTCGAGCACCCAGGGGGCCGCCCCCAGCGCCCCCGAGATCCCTTCCAGGTGCCTGCGCGAGGCGGCCGTGTCCACGAAGCCGATCGGGAACTGCGCCAGCCAGGCCTTGAGCCGCCCACCCTCGCGCAGCGGCGCGAAGGCGTCCAGCGAGGCGCGCACGACCTCCAGGCGCGAGGGGCTCCACGTCTCATGCGTCAGGTCGCGGTGCAGCTTCGCCGTGAAGACCAGGTGCGCGTGCTCCGCAGCGATGCGCGCCCAGCGTTCGACGCTCGCCTGCGCCGGCACGGCGTAGAACGACGCGTTCACCTCCATGACGTCGATGTAGGGCGCCAGGAACGCCAGCGCATGGAAGCCGCGCCCCTTGGCGCGCGGATAGACCGGCCCCTCCCAGTCGGGGTAGGACCAGCCCGCCACCCCGACCAGGATCGCGCCCATGGAGCAGTCTCTCGGAGGCCGTCAGCGCACGACGCGGCGCGCGCGCAGGAAGCGCTCAAGCTCGGGGCTGACGGGGCCCGGGTCCGGACGCAGCACGTAGGTCGTGGTCTCGTGGGGAGCGTCGGTCAAGACGTACCCCTTGGGCAGCGAGGTCTCGACCAGTTCCTCGGGCGGCTGCAGTTGCGCCAGGGGGAAGGGCTGAGCCCAGCGGCTTGCCTCCCCGCGCCCCAGCGACGGCAGCCAGAGGGCGCGGCCTCTCGAGGTCGGATCGCTCACGGGCTCACGGCGGATCTCCAGCGTGAGGCCCAGAACCCGGCCGCTGTGCTCGAGGACCAGCGTTACCTCCAGGCTACGCACGCCCCCCCACGTTGGGTCGCCCTCCGGGGCATTGGCCTTCCCGCGCAGCTGCTCTCCGCCATCCGCCAGCGCGGTGCTCCAGTTCGGGACCGACTCCAGCCACCCCGCCAGCGCGGCCAGATCCAACAACCGCGCGAGGTCATGGCTCAACATCTGTGCGTCGGGCTCGCGGGTGGCCGACCAACCTAGCGAGTCGTCGTCCTCCCCCCACGCGACGACCGGAAAGGACGGAGGAGTCTGGCCCGGAGGCCATCCGACCTGGAGCAGAGGCAGGCCGCCGCTGTTGTGAAAGGCAAGCTGCTGCTCGCGGCCCGGAGCAATCACGGCTTGGTCCTCTTGCCCGACCCAGGCCTCGGCCAGGAGCGGACCCGCGACGCGCGCCGTGGATCGGCGCCACGTCTCGACATCACCCGTCCAGAGCCGCCCCGGCTGGATCACATGAGTGATAGCCAAGCTCAGATGCTGCGGACGCTGCGTCCGCCATGGGCTAAGCCCGCGCGCTAGCGGGCTCGCCGCGCTTTCCACGGCCTCGGGGACCGTCGCCTCACGGGCCGGGCTACCGACCTGCTCGTCTCCGCACCCCACCATCGCCGCCGCTCCCAGGAGCAGCAGCCCTGCCGTCGCAACGCGCATCGAGACCTCCCTCTCCGGGTCGGAGGGCTCTTCATCCTACGCCCGAGGGTGGGGCGGGCGGGCGCTGCGGGTTCCTAGGCCTTGCCGGCCACCAGCTGGCGCAGCACGTAGCTGATGATCCCGCCGTGGCGGTAGTACTCGAGCTCGTTGGGAGTGTCGATGCGCGCCCGCACGGGAATCGCGACCTGGGTGCCGTCCTTGCGGGTGGCGGAGAGCGTGAGCTGCTTGCCGGGGACCAGGCCCTGGGCGATGCCCAGGATGTCGAAGGTCTCGGTCCCGTCGAGGGCGTAGTCGGCCGCAGTCTTCCCGGCCTCGAGCTGCAGCGGGAGCACCCCCATGCCCAGCAGGTTGCTGCGATGGATGCGCTCGTAGGAGGCGGCGATCACGGCCTTCACGCCCAGCAGCAGGGTGCCCTTGGCGGCCCAGTCGCGCGAGGAGCCGGTGCCGTACTCCTTGCCGGCGATCACCACCAGGGGCACGCCCTCGCGGCGGTAGCGCTCGGCGGCGTCGAAGATCGACAGGCGCTCGCCCGAGGGCTGGTGCGTGGTCACGCCGCCTTCCACGCCGGGGACCATCTTGTTCTTGAGGCGGATGTTGGCGAAGGTGCCGCGCAGCATCACCTCGTGGTTGCCGCGGCGCGCGCCGTAGGAGTTGAAGTCCTTGGGCTCGACGCCTTGCGCCATGAGCCAGCGGGCGGCCGGGCCGTGGGCCTCGATGTTGCCGGCGGGCGAGATGTGGTCGGTGGTGACCGAGTCGCCCACGATCGCCAGCGCGCGCGCGCCCTGGACGTCGGTCAAGGGCTTGGGGCCGCGCGGGACGCCCTCCAGGAAGGAGGGTCGCTTGACGTAGGTGCTGCGCTTGTCCCAGGCGTAGCGCCGGCCCTCGGGCACCGGCAGCGCGCGCCACAGCGCATCGCCCTCGAAGACCGTGGCGTACTCGTCCTTGAACTGCTGCGGCTTGACGTGGGCCCGGACGGCGGCCTGGACCTCGGCGTCGGAGGGCCAGAGGTCCTTCAGGAACACGGGCCGGCCGTCCTTGCCGGTGCCGAGGGCGTCCGTGGAGAGGTCGATGTCCACCGTGCCGGCCAGGGCGTAGGCCACCACCAGCGGGGGCGAGCCCAGGTAGTTGGCCTTGACCTGCGGGTTCACGCGACCCTCGAAGTTGCGGTTGCCCGAGAGCACGGCGGCCACGGTGAGGTCGCCGGCCTTGACCGCCTGCGCCACCTCGGGGATCAGCGGCCCGCTGTTGCCGATGCAGGTGGTGCAGCCGTAGCCCACGAGCGAGAAGCCCACCTTGGCCAGCGGCGCCAGCAGACCCGCGTCTTCGAGGTAGCGCGTCACCACGCGGCTTCCCGGCGCGAGGCTGGTCTTGACCCAGGGCTTGCG
>JANOFW010000307.1:0-2290 GCA_031413835.1 Planctomycetia bacterium | reverse complement strand
GCCGCGCTCGAACCTGCGCAGCATCGTCACCTTCCTGGCCGACCGCCCCGGCGACTACAAGGGCGCGCTCGCGATCACCCGCCAGGACATGCGCAGCCTGTGGCTGGCCGCTTTCCAAAGCCACCTCTTCAACCGCGTGCTGCATGCGCTGGTCGAGCAGGAGACCTCGCCCAGCGAGCGCGTAGAGCTGCAACAGAAGGCCGGGCCGCTGCTTTTCTGGAAGCACCTCGTACCCGAAGCGCGCGAACGCCTGCAAGCGGTCGAGCTGCCCCTGCCCTCCAGCCGTGTGCAGATCCCCCCGGGCCCGATCGCCGATCTCGTCACCCGCGTCCTGGCAACGCACGGGCTCACGTTGCGTGACGTCAACATCAAGCATCCGCGCGGTTCCTTCTTCTCGAAGGGCTGGCGCGCGGTCGTGCTGCGCCCCAGCGCGTTCACGCAGGAGGTCGGCGACGACGCGCTCTACCCGGGCCGGCGTGCCGTGACCCTGGCCTTCGATCTCCCCAAGGGGGCCTACGCCACCATCGTCGTCAAGCGCTTGACCGAGGTGGCCGTGGCGTCGGGTCAAGGCCCGATCCCTGGGTAGGATGACGCCGTGATCTGGATCCGCGCCGCTCTCCTCGCGCTGCTGCTCACCGGCACTGTCGGCGCCGAGCCCCCGCCTCCCCCGGGCGCCCCCCCCGGCCCGCCGCCGCTCGTCTACGTCGGAGTGAACGCCTTCGGGGCCGAGGAGTGGCAGCGCACGAAGGACGGTGCGCTGGTGATCCGCGTGCCGGGAGGGCCGTTCCTGCGCCGGCCCTACGAAGGCCGCGAGGCCACGGCGGAGCCCAAGCCCGTCGAGTGGGGTCCGTTCCTCGTGGACAAACATGAGGTCACGAACGAGCAGTTCGCGCGCTTCGTAGACCTCAACCGGACAGAGGCCGACTCGATAGAGCTCACGTCGAGAGGCGGGGGCGGATGGTGGCGGCTCGGCGTCCCAGGCCTGACCCAGGACGCCGCGGGAGTGGTCCGCGCGGCGCCGGGGTGGGAGCAGCACCCCGTCACGGCGGCCACAGGCTTCGGAGCGTTGGCCTACGCCCAGTGGGTCGGCGCGCGCCTGCCTACGGCAGCCGAGTGGGAGAAAGCCGCCAGCGGTGCGGACGCCCGCCTCTGGCCCTGGGGCAACGAACCCCCGTCGCCGCTCTTCGCCAACTACGGACTGCCCGAGGCTCGCGGCACACGGCCGGTGGGCTCCTACGCCGCCGGGGCGAGCCCGTTCGGGGCCCTCGACATGGCCGGCAACGTCTACGAGCGCGTCTACGGCGACGACCGGCCCGAGCGCGACGCCCTGCGGCCTCCCGTCGTCATCAAGGGCGGCTCGTGGCTCTCGCCCCATCCCCTGAACCTGCGCGTCTTCGACATGTGCGTGCAAGACATGCGCGCCGCCGAGGGCAGCGTGGGGTTCCGCTGCGTGATGGACGACCCCGAGCCGAGCCGTCCCGCCCCCAAGCCCGAGGCCCGCCCGCGCCTGACGCTCGCCACCAGCTTCGACTCCGCCGTGAAGGAGGCGCGCGAGCGCCACGTGCCGATCTTCCTAGCGCAGCTTGTGGACACCTGCGGCCAATGCGACCGCGTGCGCGCCCAGGTGTTCCGCGACCCGCGCTTCGTCGAGTACGCCAACCAGCACCTCGTCGTGATCGTCGGGCACCATCCCGGCGACGCGCAGCTCGACCCGCACCCGGAGGGCCCGGACGGGGCCTGTCCCCTCTACCCCGGTCTCACCTGCGACCAGCACCTGCTCGGCTTCGTGCGCGGCCAGGAGGTCGTGGGCGCATTCCAGGGTTCGCCCGGTATGTGGGTGCTGCACCCGGATCACGTCGAGAAGGGCGCGGGCCCGAAGGCCGTGCTGATCTCGGAGGCGCGCTTCCCCAAGAACGGCACGGGCGTCGAGGTCTTCCTCGCCGCGTTCGACGAGGCGCGGAAGCTCCTCGCCGCGGAGGCTGCCAAGTGAGCGGGCCCATCCAACCGCTGCGCTGCCATCCCGCCTGCTACGCCGCCTTCAGCGCGGCGCTGCCGCACCTCTCCGAGCCCGGTGGCTTGTTGCGCGCCGCGGCCGCGATCGCGCTCCACGAGCATCCTTCGGCCGACCTCGACCTCGTGGAGGAGCGCATCGAGGGCCTGGCCAACCAGGTGCGGGCCCAGGCGTTGGGCCGCAGCCCGAAGGCGCGTCTGGCGCTGCTGCACCGCGTGCTGTTCGAGGAGCACGAGTTCACGGGCGACGAGCAGACCTACTCCAACCCCTCGAACTCCT
>JANOFW010000306.1:0-1532 GCA_031413835.1 Planctomycetia bacterium | reverse complement strand
CCAGAACGAGATCGCGCAGAGCGAGGGCGCCACGGGCAAGCGGCCCTTCGTGCGCGTCTGGATGCACCGGCGCTTCCTGCTCGTGGACGGCGCCAAGATGTCGAAGAGCAAGAACAACTTCTACACGCTCGACAACCTGGTCGAGAAGGCCGGGCCGCTCGCGCCGCGCGGCTTCCGCTACCTCGCGGCCACCGCGCACTACCGGAAGCCCATCGACTTCACCCTGACCGGGCTCGACGCGGCCCTGAAAACGCTGCGCAACGTGGACGACGGCTTCGCGCGCCTGACGGAGAGAGCCAGGGGGGCCGGGGGGGCGAGCCAGTTCGCCGCGCCCTTCGAGCAGGCGTTCCGCGCGGCCATGGACAACGACCTCGAGACCAGCAGCGCCATGGCCGCGATCCACGACCTGTTGACCGCCGCCAACCGCGCGCAGGCCGCGGGCACGCTCTCGGCCGAGGACGCCGCCTCGGCGCTCGTCACGCTCAAGCTCGCCGACGACGTGCTGGGTCTGGGGCTGGGCGCCTCGCGCGGCCACGAGCCCTCCGCCGAGCAGCAGCGACTGCTCGCGGCCCGCGCCGCGGCGCGCGTGGCCAAGAACTTCGCCGAGAGCGACCGTCTGCGCGACGAGCTCAAGCGAGCCGGCATCGAGGTCAAGGACGTCAAGGGGGAGCAGCAATGGAGCTTCCTGTGAGCGCGGCGGTTCGGGGCGCATTCGCCCTGGCCCTGGTCTTCGGGGGCCTGGGGGCGGCGCGGGCGGAGGAGGAGCGGCCTGCGTGGGCCGGGGAGCTCGAGACGCTGCGCGGCGAGCGCGAACCCTTGAAGCGCGCCGAGCGCTTCCTGGCGCTGATGGACAAGGCCCCGGCGCCCGCGACCTTGCTCTCCGAGCTGGCGCGGCCGCACCCGTGGAAGACCGACGCCAAGACGGGCATGATGCATTGGGTGCGCGAGGTGCCTGGCGCCGGCTCGCTCACGGTCTTCGCCTACGTGCCGACCTCCTACACCCCCGAGAAGGCCTGGCCGGCGCTGGTCTGGCTGCACGGCGGTGTCGCGCGCGACGAGGACGGCGGCGGCCTTGGCGGTCTGGGGATGCTGCAGGAGGAGGCCGAGGCCAAGGGCGTGCTGCTGGTGTCGCCCTCGGGGACCAAGAACGCCACCTGGTGGTCGGCGCGCGGCACAGCGCACGTGCGCGGCGCCCTGCGCGAGCTGGCGACCACCTACCGCGTGGATCCCACGCGCGTGGCGGTGGGCGGGTTCTCCGACGGCGGGAGCGGCGGCTTCCACCTGCTGGCCCACGCTCCCGATCCCTTCGGCTGCGTGCTGGCGCTGATGGGCAACCCGTTGGTGACGCGCGGCGCGGGCGGGCCCACCTTCCCCGGCAACTGCACCTCGCTGCCGGTGCTGGCGTTCAACGGGGGGCGCGATCCGCTCTACCCGGCCGACAAGATGCAGCCGCTGATGGAGGAGCTGACCAAGGCGGGCGCGCGCCTGACCTGGGTCAACCTGCCCGAGGCGGGGCACGACCCCGCCGACCT
>JANOFW010000305.1:0-2263 GCA_031413835.1 Planctomycetia bacterium | reverse complement strand
TCGTTCGTGGATCGGTGTGCTCGTGCTCGTCGGTTTGGCCGCCTGTGGCGGCGGCGGCGGCGCGGCGGACTCAGGAACCCTGGCGCTGTCCATCACCGACGCGCCCTTCCCGGCCACCGAGGGGTGCCTTGCGGCCGCGCTCATCGACGTGGACCGCGTGCAGGCCCGCTCGGGTGAGGGTTTCGTGGACGTGCCCCTGCTGGGCGCGACCGACGGCGTGCTGACCATCGACCTGTTCCAGCTGCGGGCGGGGCTCGCCGACAGCCTGGCGCTGGGCGAGGTGCCCGCCGGCGCCTACGACGAGGTGCGACTGCACATCGTGCGCTCGGTGCTGCAGTTCACCGACGGCTCCCCGGAGGTCGAGTTCAAGGTCCCCAGCGGCGACGCCAGCGGGTTGAAGCTCAAGATCGACCCGCCGCTGCTCGTGGCCCCGGGCTCGACCACCGAGCTCCTGCTGGACTTCGACCTCACGGCGAGCTTCCACACCACGGGCGTGGGCGGCGATCCGACCTGCGACGAGCTCAGGAGCGGCGAGGCGGGCTGCCTGTTCCGGCCCGTGATCCGCATCCACAACGCCGCCGAGGTGGCGCTGGTGAGCGGCACGGTGCTCGACGCCGCCGGGGCGCCCGCCGGCGACGCCGAGGTCGTGGCCTACGCGGCCGGGACGGTCGTCGATGACACCGCCGTGCCCGCGGCCACGACCTTCTCGACCCCGACGAGCAGCACGGTCCCGCTGCCGGGCTCCTACGCCCTGATCCTCCCCGCCGGCTCCTACGACCTCTACGTGCGCGCCCAGGGCGCCACGGACAAGACGCTGGCGTTGGGCGGCTTGGTCGTCACGGCCGGCGACGTGCTGACCGGGCAGGACCTGACGCTGCCCTAGCCCGAGCCCCCACGGGGGGCGCACGCGGTAGGCTGGGCCGCGCATGCACGCCCTCGTGGACGGCCACAACGCCCTCTTCCGCTTGGACCTCCACGGCGCCACGCCCGAGGACACTCGTCGGCTGCTGCTCAAGCGCGTCCTCAAGGTGACCGCGCAGGCCACCGTGTTCTTCGATGCGCTGGGCGCGCCCCTGCTCGCCCCCGAGACGGCGCGCGAGGGCGGGCTCGCGGTGCGCTTCTGCCGCGGCACGGAGGCCGACCAGGTGATCCTCGCCGCCGTGCGCGAGGCGGCGCGGCCCGGCGAGCTGCTCGTGGTGAGCGACGACCGCGAGCTCACCGGTCGTGCGCGCCAGCTCGGCGCGAAGGCTACGAGCGTGGGGGAGTTCTTCGGGGGGCCGGGGGGCGAGGAGCCTTCCGAGCGCGGGTCGCGCGAGGCGCGCCCGCCGGTGGGCGGCCGTCCCTTCCGCGCGCAGGACTTCGGCCTGCCGCCGGTGGTCGACCTCAACGCGCCCGCGGACTGGCTCGAGGGGCCGGCCTCGGCCGCGCACGTGCCGCCCGCGCCGGAGGCCGCGTCCGCAGTCCGAGCCGGCCCTGCCCCCAGCGCCCCCAGCGCCCCCAGCGCCCCCAGCGCCCCCGGAAGCACAGCGCCCCTGCCGCCCGGCGCGAAGGCCCGCGAGCTCGTGGCGCGGCTCGTCGCCGCGCGCCCAGTGCGTCACCTGCTCCTGTGCGCCGAGGCCACCAAGCCCAAGTGCGCGCCGGCGGAGGACGGGCGCGCGACCTGGGAGCACCTGAAGCGCCGCATGAAGGAGCTGGGCCTGGACGCGCTCAAGCCGCCGGAGGGCGGCGCGATGGGGCCCTGCATCCTGCGCACGAAGGTGGACTGCCTGCGCGTGTGCGCCGACGGGCCCATCGCCGTCGTCTACCCCGACGGCGTCTGGTACCGCGGCGTCACCCCCGACGTGATGGAGCGCATCCTGCTCGAGCACGTGCTCGGCGGCCGGCCCGTCACGGAGCACGTGCTCGGCACGGCGCCCCTGGCCTCGCGTCCCTGACCTCGCGGGCCTAGCGCTTGGCCGGCGGGACGTAGGCGGGCGGCTTCAAGCGCGGCGTGCGGGGGATGCCTTCGAGCGCCAGGGCCACGCCCTTCTCCAGGGTGGGGTCGCGGCCGTCGGCGCAGTCCTTGGGCCACTCGAGCACCTCGACGTCGGGCTCGACGCCTTCGTTCTCCACCACCCAGCGCCCGCCGCGGTCCATGATCCCGAAGGCGGCCGCGGTCACGTTTCCGCCGTCCATCAGCGGGGGGTAGCCGGTGATGCCCACGAGCCCGCCCCAGGTGCGCGTGCCGACGAGCGTGCCGATGGCCTGCTGGCGGAACATCCAC
>JANOFW010000304.1:0-3252 GCA_031413835.1 Planctomycetia bacterium | reverse complement strand
CGAGAAGGACTACCGCGTGCCCGAGACGCAGGGCCTCGCCTGCTACAACGTCCTCAAGGCCAAGGGCGTCCCCGCCCGCCTCGTCTACTTCCCCGACGAGGGTCACTGGGTCCTCAAACCCCAGAACTCCCTCCTCTGGTACCGCGAGGTCCACTCGTGGCTCGCGCGCTACCTGTAGGGACGGCTCAGCCCTTGACGCAGACGACCTGCTTGAGGGTGTGGACGATGTCCACGAGGTCGCTCTGGGCCGCCATGACGGCGTCGATGTCCTTGTAGGCCTGGGGGGTCTCGTCGAGCACGCCCTCGTCCTTGCGGCACTCGACGCCGGCCGTGTCGCGCGCGTGATCGGCCAGTGAGAAGCGCCGGCGGGCCTCGTTGCGCGAGAGGGCGCGGCCCGCGCCGTGGCTGCACGAGTGGAACGACTCGGGGTTGCCCCGGCCGCGCACGATGAAGGAACGCACGCCCATGCTGCCGGGGATGATGCCCAGCTCGCCCGCCGCCGCGCTCACAGCGCCCTTGCGGGTCACGAAGACCTCCGCCCCCAGGTGGCGCTCCTTCTGGACGTAGTTGTGGTGGCAGTTGACCACCATCCGCTGGCTCTCGAAGGCCGGCAGACCCTCCACGCCGCGCAGGGCCCCCACCACCGCGCGCATCATCAGCTCGCGATTCGTGCGCGCGTAGGCCTGGGCCCAACCGACCGCCGCCACGTAGTCGTCGAAGTGCTCCGAGCCCTCCGTGAAGTAGGCCAGGTCGGCGTCGGGCAGGTTCTTCACGTGCTTGCGCATATCGCCCTTGGCCAGCTCGATGAAGTGCATGCCGAAGCGGTTGCCCACGCCGCGTGAGCCGCTGTGCAGCATGAGCCAGACCCGTCGCTGCTCGTCGAGACACACCTCGATGAAGTGGTTGCCCGTCCCCAGCGTCCCGAGGTGCTCCACGGCCCGTCCCCGGTCCAGCGACGGGTGACGCTTGAGGAGCTGCTGGTAGGCGGGCTCGAGCTTGGCCCAGGCCTCGAGCGCCGCCGCCGGCACCTCGTGCCACGAGCCGCGGTCGTTGCGGCCGCCCCCGTCGGTGCGCCCGTGCGGCACGGCCTTCTCGATGGCGCGGCGCACGACGCCGAGGTCGTCGGGCAACATCTCCGCCATGAGCGAGGTCTGGACGGCCATCATCCCGCAGCCGATGTCCACCCCCACCGCGGCGGGGATGATGGCGCCCTTGGTGGGGATCACGCTGCCCACCGTGGCGCCGATGCCCCAGTGGACGTCGGGCATGGCGGCCACCCAGCCGTGCACGATGGGCAAGACGGCCACGTTCTTGAGCTGGCTCAGGGCCTTGTCCTCGAGCTGCACGCCCCTGACCCAGGCCTTGATGGGCACGCCCTGCTCGACCTCGTAGCGGATGTAGGTGGTCATGAATCTGGGGGCCGCCGCCGGCATCGAAGGGGAAGCACGGAGGGCGGCAGGCCGTCCGGGACCGTCTAGGGTACAGCGATCCACGAGGAGGCTAGTCCATGGCCACGAAGCCGTCCGCCCCCAAGCCGGGTGCGTTCCTCACCGACATCAAGACCCTGCGCGAGCGCGCGCGCAAGCACATCGAGCAGGGTGCGGTCACGCCCGGCTACCGCGCCGACCGCCCGACCGTGATCAAGCTGCTCAACGAGGCGCTGGCCACCGAGATCATCTGCATCCTGCGCTACAAGCGCCACCACTACATGGCCACGGGCATCAACGCCCAGGGCGTGGCCGCCGAGTTCCTGGTGCACGCCAACGAGGAGCAGGGCCACGCCGACCTGCTCGCGGGCCGCATCGTGCAGCTGGGCGGCGCTCCCAACTTCTCGCCCGAGGGCCTCGCCAGCCGCAGCCATGCCGAGTACGTCGAGGGCGAGACCCTGCTCGAGATGATCCGCGAAGACCTCGTCGCCGAGCGCATCGCCATCGACTCCTACGGCGAGATGGTCCGCTACCTCGCCAACGACGATCCCACCACGCGCCGCATGCTCGAGGGCATCCTGGCCATGGAGGAGGAGCACGCCGACGACCTGGCCTCGATGCTCGAAGAGCTCGGGGCCTGAGCGCGCCGTCCTACTTGAGGCGCTTGACCTCGCGGCGCTTGACGTTCGGGCCCGTGGGCGGCACGGCGTGGCCCTGGGCGGCCGCCTGCTGGGTGAGTCCCGCTACGGCGGCCTCCGCGCTGTCGTAGAGCGCGAAGAGCGACTCGAGGTTCGTGACCACCAGGATGTTGCGGATGGCCTGCTGCAGGCGCGCCAAGCCCAGCTGCCCGCCGCGCTCCAGCAGGATCGAGCGCGTCTTGATCAGGTAGCCGAGGGCCGAGCTGTTCATGAACGGCAGCGAGCCCAGGTCGAGCACGATCCTGCGCTCGCCGTCCGCCAGCAGGCCATCCACAGTCTGGATGAGCAGCGGGAAGTCGGAGATGCCGCCCTTGAGCTCGACGACGACGATGTCCATGGGCGCCGATGCTAGCCTCCCGCCCTGTTTCGATCACGGTCCTTGTGACAGGGGGCCGCGGGGGCGGGAGCGAGGCGCTCCACGGCCTCGCCGAGCCGCATGAGCAGCAGCGCCGGGTCCTCCCCTGCGCCGTGGGGCAGGCGCCGCTCGAGCTCGACGCCGCGCAGCGGCTCGGCCGTGCGCACCTGCTCCTCGTACACGGCCACGTCGGCATCGCTGGCGTCGTCGCCGCGCGAGGCGCGCGCCCGTAGCCGGGCCCGCGCCACCTCGGGGGCGATCCCGATGTCCACGATCACGCAGGGGACGCCGGCCTTCCCCGCCGCCTCGAGCACGGTCCGGCGGGCACGCTCGAGCAGGTAGGTGGCGTCGAGCAGGGCGGCTCTCCCCCCCGCCACGGCGGCCAGGCCCCGGCGCAGCACCTCGGCGTAGGTGCGCTCTCCCGCGGCTGCTCCGTAGAGCTCGGCCTTCGCCGCCTCCGCGGGCCGCTCGAGCGGGCCGAGGCCGAACAGCTCCTTGCGCACGAGATCGCTGCGCACGATCTCGGCGTCGAGCCACGGTGCGAGCGCCGAGGCCAGCACGCTCTTGCCGCTGCCGCTCGGGCCGCGAAGGACGATCAGGGGGGGCGACGCCTCGCCCCGGCGCGCCAGCGTCCAGGCCAGCGCCAGGTGCCCGCGCGCGCGCGCGGCGGCGCGCTCGCGCTGCGCCGGGGGCACTTCGGTCTCGCCCGAGGTCGTCGCATCCACCTTGGCGCGCACGTGCGCACGGTAGGCCGCGAAGTGCCACAGCGGCG
>JANOFW010000303.1:0-3370 GCA_031413835.1 Planctomycetia bacterium | reverse complement strand
CGCCAAGCCGCGTTTCCAGCTAGTGCGCCCCGGTGCTCAGCACCGGGGCGCTTTTCGTTTCATTCGCGTGAGCCACGCTTAGACGCGCGGGCGCGGTCACCAGGTCTTGACCCTGGCGGCCTGCCACCAGGCGCGGAGGCGTGCAACGGCCTGGGCACGCACGGTCGCGTCGGCCTGCGTGGCGTAGCCCGTGGAGGCAAGGTCGAGGCGCCGGTAGGGCAACAGGGCCCGCAGCACTCCGCCGAGCCCGTTGTACGCGTTCGCCCGCGTGCTGACGTCGTCGTCGAGCAGCGCGTCGAGCAAAGGCTCGACCGCCGCGTCCACGCGGAAGCCCCCGAGCACGCGTACGGCCTCCGCGCGCTGCGCGCTGCCGGGCTTGACCAGCTCCAGCACCGCGGGCAACCCTCGCAGGTCGTCGCGCCGGCGCAGCGCGTCGGCGGCCGCGAGCCGGCGCACCGCGTCCTCGCCCGCTAGCTCCGCCTCGAGGTCCTCGACCGTCAAGCCGTTGGGGAGCGTGGCCAGCGCGTCGAAGGCCGCCTTGGACACGACCGCCTCCTTGCTCCTGAGCAGGCGGCGCATGACCGGCACCGCAGGCGCGTGCTCGAGCGCGGCCAGGAAGCCGATCAGGGACGAGACGAAGTAGATCTCGCTCTCGCTCTCGACGCGCTTGGTGGCCGCCTCCAGCACGCTCAGCGGCACGCGGGAAGCCCCCTCGAGCCATGGACGCAGGCGCACCCAGACCGCGTAGGTGAGGGCGTCGTCCCCCACGGCCCCCTCGAGCACGGACACCTGGTCTTCCTCGCCGTGCTTGAGCAGGAACGCGGCGGCCAGCGCGCGCGCGCCGACGTCCGCCTGCCGCAGCAGCGCGCGCACCTGCGGCAGCACCTCCGTGTCGCCCGCGTAGGCCAGGTGCGAGAGCGCGGCGCCCAGGATCTCGGGCGAGCTCTCCGGCACCACGAAGCCGCGCACGGCGGCCTGGACGGCGACGTCCTTCAAGCCCCCCAACCGGGCGAGGATCATCGTCAGCGCGCCCGGATCCGTACGCGCCTGGGCCAGCGCCTCCACCAGCACCTTCGAGGCCTTGGCGGGCTGCTGGGCGTGGAGCTGCTGTGCCGCCACGGCGCGCAGGAAGGGCGAACGCGCGTCGAGCAGCCGCGCGAAGGCCTTGGCCTCGACCTCGCCCCCCAGCTGCTGCAGCAGGCTCACGCCGTAGGACTGGGCCGAGAGGTCGTAGCCGCCGATGCGCTCCAGCAAGGGCCCCACGATGGCCGGGTCGCGGCGCGTGAGCAGCTCCCTGTAGGCGGGGTAGCGCTCGTCCACGGCCGCGCCGCCCATGGCGTCGAGCAGGCGCTCGAGCTCGGAGGCGGCCCGCGCCGGGGGCGGGGCCGCCACGTGCGCGACGCCGAGGCACGCCATCCAGACGCAGCCGCGCAGGAGCAACCCGACGAGGGCGGGGCGGCCCATGCTCACTTGCCCGTCGTGGTCGGCGCGCCGTCGCCCGAGCCCGCCCCGCCGCCACGGCCCGGGCGGTCGCTGGTCGTGGTGGGCGGCTCGCCGCCGCCGTCCGTGCTCCCACCGCGGCGCGGAGGCAGGGGCAGCACCTTGCCCTGCACCAGGGGCACGAACACCGAGAGGCCCGAGCGCCGCACGGCGATGCCGTAGGGCGTGTTGTCGTAGCGGGCGAAGAAGCCGGCCAGGCGCTGCTCGAGCGCGGCCAGGCGCGCGTCGCGCACCTGGGGCGTCCAGCCCAGCCGCGCCGTGCGGAACGGCAGCACGCCGTGGCACAGGCAATGCGTGATGTACGACCAGCCGACCACCCGTTGGTCCTCGCCGACACGTTCCTGCTCGGGGGGCTGGGGGGGCGCGTCGTCCTTGCCGACGATGCTCGGGCCCGCCTCGCGGCAGAAGGCCTCGAACAGCTCGAGGTTCAAGGCCGTCAGGTGCAGCATCACGCCGGCGGTCTCGGCGCTGGCGCGATGGCGCGGGCTGCCCTCGGCGGGATCGAGCTTCGCCAGGTCGGCGTCGTAGGCGGCCAGCATCCGCTCGGCCGCGGCCCTCAGGCCCGCCGCCTCCTTGGCCAGGCGCGCAAAGCCCAGGCTGCTCTGGGAGAGCTCCTGCGCCAACGCCGAACCGCGCGTCGGCTCGAGCTTGAGCGAGCCGCCTGCGAGGCTGGCCGTGGGCCGGCTGCGGATCAGGCCCTCCTTGCCCGCCGCGGCCCACAGCTCGAGCACGCGCCTGACCCAGGGATCGCGCGCGTCCTGAGCCAGGACCTCGTCACGCGCCCGCACGGAGGGCGCCAGCGCCTTGACGCGGTGCGGCAGGTAGACCTCGCCCGGGGGCAGGTGATCGGCGGCGCAGAAGGCGCACTCCCCGAGCGCGGCGCAGGCATGCGCGCCGCCCTCGCCCGCATGCAGGAACACGCGCCCGCCGCTCGCCGCCGCCAGCCGCGTCAGGCCGAAGAGCGCCAGGCCGCTGGGGGCCACCTCGTGGCCGCTCTGCTGCTGCAGCAGCCAGCCCCAGGGGATCTCCGGCCAGGCCCCGTCGCCCCCCATCAGCACGTCGCCCCGCGGGGTCTGGACGGTCGCGGCGTGGCTCCAGGCGTAGGAGTCGGCCAGCCAAGCCTCGCGCGTCACCACGCTCAAGCGCGCCTTGGCGCGCTCCAGGGCCTTGACCGTCGCCTCGAGGTCGTCCTCCAGGTCGCCGTTGTCGAGCGTGATCAGCACCACCTCGCGCGCGCCCTCGCGGCCCGCGAGCGCCGAGGCCGCCTCGCGCACATCGGGGTAGAGGTTGCGCACGGGATTGGTCGCGGCCTTGGCGAAGGCCGCGTCGAGGTCGGTGAGCAGCGCCACGCGGTCACCGCCCGGCGGCACGGTCACGGTCCCTTTCGCCCCGGCCCGCGCCAGCCCCACGGCCGTGCCGCGCAGCTCGGTGGCGCGCCGGGTCAGCGCCTGGGCCAGCCGCTCGCGAAACCCCGCCTCCTTGAGCGTGCGCGTGACATCCACCAGCAGCAGCACCGTGCGCTCGCCCTCCAGGCCCGGGGGCCGGGCCAGCACCTGGTCGAGCGCGCGGTCCAGGCTGCGGCCGGACTGCGTCACCTGGGCGGCGTCGAGCGTCTCGCGCTCCGCTCCCACCCTGCCGGGCCAGGTGAGGGCGCAGGCCACGGTGGCGACGAGCACGCCGAGGAGCGGACCGCGAGGAGCCATGGGGGAATCGTACGCCGGAGCGCCTCGCCTGGCCCCTGCGAAGGCTCTCCGTCGTCCATCCCTGTCCGTATGGTACGCGCGCCTCCGCCCCCCCCGCCCCCCTGGACCACCCGCCCCGTGGCCAAGAAGACCGTCGCCTACGACGAGAACGCCATCCAGACCCTCGA
>JANOFW010000302.1:0-1616 GCA_031413835.1 Planctomycetia bacterium | reverse complement strand
TTCACGTCCAGCTTGGGCTGGAAGTCGAAGTCGAACTCCTCCAGGGTCTTGGCCACCGGGAAGCGCGCCTCCTTGATGCGCTTCATCAGGCCCTTGTTCTCCCGGGTCCTGAGCTCGCCGTCCACCAGCGCCCCGAGGAACTCGAGGTAGCTGTGCTTGGCTCGGATGGACTCCGCGCTCGAGGCCTCTACCGCCTGGGCCATGTAGCCCAGCCGCAGCCGCTTCAAGCGGCTCTCCAACGTCGTCGTCGTCATGCAACCTGCTCCAGAAGGGCTCCGTACTCCTCGAGCGGTCGGCCGAAGCCCTCTGCCGCCGCTGGGGTCGGAGCCGGGGCCGGCAACGGCTCCCGCTCCAACCCACGTTCCAAGATCCGCTCGAGCCGTGCTGCGCCCTCCACGGCATCGAAGTAGAGCGCGCGCTCACAGGCCCTCTCGAAGGCCACCCCGCCGAAGCGCTCCAGCAGGGCCACCAGCGCCAGCAGTTCGTCGCTGCGCACCTGGCGCCCCTCGCGCAGCCGGCCCACCAGCGTGGCCGCGTGTGGGCCCGCCTCGCGCACCTGAAGCACGCGCCGCGCGTGCACCTCCTGGGTGGCCTCGCGCTTGTACTCCGGGTAGTGCGCCCGGTCGGTCACGTCCTGGCCCGCCCCCACGGCACGCGCGTGGTCGGCCACCACCTCCTGGCCGGCGAACGCGGTGACCCGCGTCTCGGTCAGCCGTACCAGCACCTCTTGACCCACGAGCCGGTAGGGCACCGAGTAGTGGTTGCCCAGGACGTGCACGTGGCAGTCCTTGCGCACCCGGTGCTGGCCGAAGCGCGCGATCTCGTAGGTCTCCGCGGGCAACGACGCCAGGTGGAGACGCTCCTCCTCGAACAGGTCGAGCGGGCGGCGCTGCGTGGTCGCATGCACGCGCACGTCCGCCACGCCAGCCGCCCACGCGGCCAGCGCCGCGCGTCGCACCTCCAGCGCCTCCACCGCACGGCCCCTGAGGAAACTCCCCTTGCAGTAGCGGATGTCGCGCTCCACACGCCCCTTGTCCGTCGGCGTGCCCGGCCGCGCCGCCTCCGGCACCGTGCCGTGGTGGCGGCAGAACCGGAAGAAATCCTCCTGGTAGTAGCGCCGCCCCAGCTGGTCGAGCAGCACCGCGGCCTTCAGGTTGTCGGGCTTGAGCCGCTTGGGCGCCCCGCCGAAGTGCTCGAAGGCCCGCCGCAGTGCCCCCAGGAAACTCGGCACCGTCTGGTCGAGCACGATCTCGTAGTAGGCCCGGCGGCTGTAGCAGAGCGTGAGCACGAACAGCCAAGCCCGCATCCGGCGATCGCCCACTGTCACCAGCCCGAAGTCGCCGAAGTCCACCTGCCCCTCCTCCCCGGCCGCGTAGCGCATGCGGCAATACGCTTCCGGATGCGTGCGCCGCAGCACGCGCACCTGCCGGCGCACGGTGACGTAGCTGGCCGTGAAGCCCTCCAGCGACCCGAGCTCGCCGTAGATCTGTACGGCCGAGAGGTCGCGCGCCACCAGCGCCTCCAGGCGCGCCAGGAATGGAGCCAGCAGCCCCGCCTCGACCTTGCGCCGCGGCTCGTGGCCCCCGCCGGCCTGAAGGCGCGTCCTCCATTTGCGC
>JANOFW010000301.1:0-7217 GCA_031413835.1 Planctomycetia bacterium | reverse complement strand
AGCCCGAGTTCTTCAGGCCCACGGCCAGCGAGCGGCGCAGGCGCTCGGAGTCGTCGATCAACAGGACCTTCACGGGTGGAGTTCCAGGGCGGTGGGGAAGCCGACCGCCGGGAGGGTGGACGCATCCGGTGTGCCAGGGCTCACGAACAAGACACGCACGGGCGGATCCCTAGGTGATGAGTGTAGCGCTTTGAGCATGGCCGGGCTTCCTGAGGGGAGGCTGAGGACGCGAGGCAGATGGCCCGCGCCGGCTGGCAGGCCGGCGCGGGCCCGCGGGTCTCGCCGTGTTGGGCAGGTCGGCGAGCCGCTCGTGGGTGGCCGCCTACGGCGTGACCGAGACGAGCTCGAGCCGCGAGCCGTCGGCGTTCACGTCCACGACGAGCCCGACGCCGGCGGCGTAGTGCTTGCCGCTGAGCACGCCCGGCTCAAGGGGCGTGAACTCCTCGGTGGCCAGGCAGCCGGTGAAGACGTCCAGCGGCGTCGTCTGCGTGCCGCCCAGCCCGACGATGCGCGCCATGTCCTCGGCGATGCCGACGGCGAACTCCTGGTGGTAGACCTGCCCCACGCCCGGCGAGGCCAGCATGATGATTCCGGCCTGGGCACCGGCCACACCGGCCTCCCAGGAACCCTCGGTGCTGACGACCACGCCGTTCTCGATGTCCTTGGAGTCCTCGCCCAGGTACCAGACGTTGCCGAAGACGTCCTGAGCGAACCAGTCGAGCGTGTCCTCGACCAGCTCGCCGTCGTGGGTCTCGAGCGCGTGCACGACCACGCAGGTGACGCCCAGGATCACTTTCACGTCGGTGGTGACCTCGTTCGTGGTCTCCACCTCGCCGTCGTCGGTGGTGCCGGCGTGGGTGAACGTGGTGCCGACGGGCAGGGGGAAGAACGGGTTGTCGATCGGGCCACCTGCGAAGTTGGCCGGATTGAACGCGAGCGGCAGGACCGGGCCGGGCACCGGGGCACCGCCACCACCGCCGCACGCGGGCACGAGTGCGAGGGAGAGCAAGAGAGCGAGGCAGGAAACGTTGCGCATGAGAGACCTCCGTGGGGGATGCGAGGCACTCTGCGTCGTGCGTCTTTGGCCGCGCTGAGGGCGGGCGAGCTTTGTTTCGTGTGCGCGCCGCTCGCGTTCCTCAGCCCGTCCGCAGGCAGCGCGCCTACCCCTGGTTCCGCGTCGCGACCTCGTCACATCGGCGTGGACGACGCCAAGGAGCCTCCAATGCAGCTACAGCGACTCTCTCGGGCCGTTCTCGCGGCCCTGCTCGTCGTGCCGTTCTGCGCGCTTCCGCGCGCCGTCTCGGCGGACGTGCCCACGGGCACGCCCGTGTTCTCCGACCCGCTCGACATCGACAACGGCTACCTGCCGTTCCGCGAGCACCGCATCCGCCTCTACGAGCAGGTGCGTGGCGTCGGCGACCTGCACGTCATCGACATCTTCCGCTCCGACACGCGCACCTTCACCTGGAACGGCGACGAGGTCGAGTGCCGTGAGCTCGAGGAGTGGGAGGTGGCCGACGGCGAGATCGTCGAGATCTCCTGGAACTACTTCGCCCAGGCCGACGACGGCACGGTGTGGTACTTCGGCGAGGTCGTGGACAAGTACGAGGGCGGCGAGGTCGTGGGCCACGGCGGCAGCTGGCTCGTCGGCGGCCCGAGCGGTGACGATCCCGCGGAGACCGTGACCGCCTCCACGCCCACGGTCTTCATGCCTGCGAACCCCGAGGTCGGCGACCGCTGGAAGGCCGAGGACCTGCCCGCCGACGGCATCGAGGAGTTCGACCTGGCGCAGCGCATCCTGCGCCGGCTCGAGACGCCCTACGGCACCTTCCGCAGCGTGCTGCAGGTCGAGGAGCGCACGCCGGACGTGGGGACGAAGTGGTACGCCCCGCAGGTGGGCTTCGTGCGCCAGCGCTCCAGCGACGGCGAGGTGGTCGCGCTGATCGAGATCGAGGACGCCGAGGACGCCGAGGAGACCCAGGAGGAACTCGACGAGATCGTCGAGGAGCTGCTGGGCCTGGACGACTGAGCCAGCAAACCAGGGGGGCCGGGGGGCGGGCCTTGGGCTCGGAGCCGCCCCCGGCCCGCCGTCCGGCCGCCCCCGACCGGTCTGGGCCCAGAGTCAGGCCGCCGGGGGCGGTGGCGGCCACTGGGGTGGGGGGGCTGGCGCCCCCCGGCTCCCTAGGCTAGACTACTGACATGTCAGTCCAGCGTCCCCGCTCCCCGGCCCGCCCTCCCGCTCGCCCCCGGGCGCGCGCCCGCACCCGGCTGCCGAAGGAGGAGCGCAAGGAGCAGATCCTCGCCGCCGCGCTCAAGGTGTTCGGAGAGGGCGGCTACCACGGCACCCACGTGGACCACGTGATCCGCGAGGCGGGCGTGGCGCGCGGCACCTTCTACCTCTACTTCCAGTCCAAGCACGAGGTGTTCGCTGCGCTCGTCGAGCGCATGCTCAAGATCTTCCTCGACGCCCGTCCGGCGATGCCCGAGCCCGAGGTCCTTTCGCTGGCCGACGCCGAGCAGCTCCTGCGGCGCTCCTACCACGCGCTGTTCAGCACCTTCCGCCAGCACCGTGAGCTGTGCCGGCTGCTGTTCGACGAGGCCGTGGGCCTGGACAAGGGCTTCGCCGACCTGCTGGCCCAGCACTTTGCCGTCTGGCACGAACGCGTCTGCTCCACCCTGCGGCTCTTCGTCGAGCGGGGGGTGGCGCGCCGCGACCTGGATCTCGAGGTGAGCTCCGACCTCGTGCTCGGCATGGTGGAGCGCCTCACCCGCCGCTACCTCTTCGCCCCCCGCGCTCCCGACCTCGAGCGCCTGGTGGACGCGCTGGTGACCTTCGAGCTGCGCGGGATCCACAAGGCGCGATGAGCCTCTACCCGACCCTCCTCCGGCGGCGCTCGGCCCCAAACAAGACTGACATGTCAGTATGCGGCGTGGGCGGCCTGCGCCGTTCCGTCGGCCTTCTGGAGGGCTCCCGATGAGTGTGCTCGACACGCTGCTGCTCTACGCCCTGGTGGGTCTGCCCGTGGGCCTGCTGAGCGGCCTCGCGTTGGGTCTGGTGGCGCGCCACCAGGGGGGCTGGGGGGGCTACGCCTCGTTCCGGCGTCGGGCCGCGCGCCTGGGCCACGTCTGCCTCGTGATGCTGCCGCTGCTGGCGGGCTTCTACGCGCTGGCGCTCGAGGGCCGTGCCCCGGAGGGCCCGACGCTGCGCTGGGCCGTCGGCCTGTGGATCCCCGGCTCGATCGCCCTCGCCGCCGCGCTCTTCGGCGCGGCCTGGAGGCCGCACGCGCGCGCGGTCCTGGTCGTTCCGGCTCTCGCGGTGACCGCGGGGGCCGTGCTGTTCGCCTGTGCCTACCTGGGTTCCTGAAGGAGGTGTCCCCATGAAGATCGCGTTCATCGCCATGAGCGGCGTCCGGGTGCGGAGCAAGGAGCTGTTCGAGATCGGCGTCACGTTGCCCGGCTTCGTCGAGCGCAGCAAGGTGATCGCCTCGCTGCCCTCGCTCGGGCTCTTGACCCTCGCTGGCGCCACGCCGCGCGAGCACGAGGTGGCCTACTACGAGCACGGCGACATCCCGCCCGAGCGCCTGGCCGACGAAGGCTTCGACCTCGTGGCGCTCTCCACCTTCACGGCCCAGGCACCCGAGGCCTACGAGTTCGCCGACGCCTGCCGCGCGCGGGGCCTGCGGGTGGCCTTGGGCGGCCTGCACGTCACCGTCTGTTCCGAGGAGGCCGGGCTCCACGCCGACCACGTGCTGGTGGGGGAGGGCGAGGAGATCTGGCCCGAGCTGCTCGAGGACCTCGGCCGCGGGACGGCCCGCGCGCTCTACGACGCGCGCGGGCGCGTCTTCCCGCTCGAGCGCACCCCTCTGCCGCGCTACGACCTGCTCGACCCCCAGCGCTACAACCGCATCACGCTGCAGTCGGCGCGCTCCTGCCCCTACCACTGCACGTTCTGCGCCTCCGGCATCCTGCTGCGCGGCCCGTACCGCAAGAAGCCCATCGAGCTGGTGCAGCGCGACCTGGACGCCATCGCCGCCATCTGGCCGCGCCCCTTCATCGAGCTGGCCGACGACAACACCTTCGTGGACAAGCGCTGGGGGCGCGCCCTGGCGCAGGCCTTCGTGCCCTACGGGCTCAAGTGGTTCACCGAGACCGACGTCACCCTGGCCGAGGACGAGGAGTTGCTCGAGATCCTCGCCGCCAGCGGCTGCCGGCAGGTGCTGATCGGGCTGGAGTCGGTGGACCGCGAGGCCGTGGCGAGCCTCGAGGCCACCCCGTTCAAGGCCTCGCGCGTGGCGCAGTACGCGCAGGCGGTGGAACGCATCCAATCCCACGGCATCAGCGTCAACGGCTGCTTCATCCTGGGCTCCGACACGCACACGCCGGCGGCCTTCGCCCGCGTGGCCGAGTTCGCCGACCGGGTCGGGCTGGCCGAGGTCCAGGTGACCGTGCTCACTCCCTTCCCCGGTACGCCGCTCTACGCCAGCCTGCTCAAGCAGGGCCGCATCTTGAAGCCCGGCGACTGGGGCGGCTGCACCCTCTTCGACGTCACCTTCCAGCCCGCGCTCATGAGCGTGGCCGAGCTCGAGGCGGGCCTCCAGGAGACCTTCCGCGAGCTCTACGCCCCGGCCAAGGTCCACGAACGCCGCCGCCGCTTCCATGCCCAGATGGTCGCCGGTCGTCGGTCGCGTTCACGCGGGCCCGCCCTCCGCCCAGCCCAGCCCTCCCGTCCGCCCACCGCCGCCTGAACGTCCGAAGACCGAGTAGCCGGTGCCTGACCCCACCTACTCACCCAATGGCGGGAGTCTGGCTCCGGCCAACCAGTTCGGGCATCATGCCGGCCACGCGCTGTTCCCCTGCGTGGAGGCTCTCGATGGTGGACCCCGATGCTCCCGGCCCGCGCGGCAACCGGCGCCTCTGGTTGCTCGGCGGCGCGGCCGTGACGGTCGCCGCCTGCGTGGGCGGCTTTCTGCTGCTGCGCAGCGGGCCCGAGGCCGTGCGCGGGCGCGGCTTGGGCGCGTACACCTTCAGCGACACCGAGCGCGTCTACCTCGGCAACCACCGCCTGGCGCGCAAGCCCGCCGTCGTGGACTCCTCGCGCGTCTACGCCGTGATCGACGAGTACCAGCAGATCCGGCGCGAGGGCCTGACCCCGGATGGGCCCAAGTACCACCTGCTGCTGGCCAAGGCCTCGGAGCGCTTCAACAAGGCGCTCAAGGCCGCCGCGGCCCAGGGCGGCCACGACGTCGTGGGCGAGGTGGGCACGGTGCGCCCTGTCAATCCTGCCGCGGCTCCCCCTTCCGATCTCACCGAGGCCACGCTCGCCGCGCTGCGCTGAGCCTGGGCCGGCTCAAACCGAGCGGTCGTGGATCCAGGAGAAGGCCACCGGCCGCGCGGGGCGCGCCCGGCGTTCCTCCGCCAGGGCCCGGAAGCGAGCGGGCAGGGTGCAGATGGTCTCCTGCGCGCGCGCGGCTTCGCTCGAGAGGCCCTTGAGCTGGGCCAGGCCCAGGGTCGTGACCAGCTGCTGCATGTTGTCCGCGTAGTCCGCCAGGCCGTAGACGCCGATGCGCTGGCCTACGTCGGCAAAGTGCGTGAAGAGCTGGCGGTCCTTGCCGTCGCTCATGTTCTTGGCGGGCATCACGATCGAGCGGCACAGCGTGGCTTCGAGCGCCTCGAGGGCGCCGTTGGGATCGCGGGCCACGACCTCGCGCAGGAGCGAGGCGTAGACGCGCTCGTGGCGCGCCTCGTCGGCAGCCACCACGCCGCAGATGCGATGGAGCAGCGGCGCTCCCAGGTCGCCGCACAGCTTGCCGAGCTGGCTCCACGACGTCTTGGTGGCGTGCTCCTGGAAGGAAGCGTAGGCCAGTCCGCGGTAGGGGTCGCCGTCGGCGCGCGTATCGAAGCCGCCGCGCAGCAGGTGCTGCACGGTCACCTCGACCGTGCGCATGTTGACCCGACCCGAGAGCAGCAGGTAGGCCCGGGTCACGTCGCCGTGGCGCTTCTCCTCGGCCGTCCAGCCGCGACTCCACTGCGCCCAGGGGTTCGCATCCGTGCCCGTCGGGTCGGTCATGCCCGCGAAGCGGTTGAGGGCCGTCTGGTAGGAGGGCAGTGCCTCCTCTGTGACGATGTTGCCCACCAGCACCACCAGGATCTCGTCGCTCAGGACCGCCGCGTCGGCGCGCAGCTCCTCCACGCGGTCGTGCCAGTCTTCCCGCTCGAGGTTGGGCAGGAAGTCGGACGGCTGCCAGCAGTCGGCCGTCGGCCGCAGCTGGGGCAGGAGTTCCAGCACCGTGGGCTGGAGCGCCACCATCATCGCCATGTGTTCGGGCCAGGGATCGACTGTCATGCGCTCTCCTCGGGGTGCTTGCGCGCCTGCGCCGGGCCCGCGACCCGCGCCCTAGGGTACGACGACGCGCGTGCCCGCCGTAAGGGGGGTGGCACCCGCCGCGTCGGTCGCCCGTGGTCGGCGTGACCACGCCCGTGCCGGCGACTTCTGCCGTTCAGGGGCCCTCCCTCTACGATGGCCGACGTGGGACCCACGGCTCCGCCCGTCTCGGACGACCGCCTGCGCCTGCGCGCCGGGCTGATCTCGCTGGTCGTGGGCGTGGGTCTGCTGGGGGCCAAGTACCTCGCCTACCTGTGGACCGGCTCCACGGCCGTGCTCTCCGACGCGCTCGAGTCGATCGTCAACGTACTGGCCGCGATCTTCGCCCTCGGCGGGCTGGTCTTCGCGGGGCGTCCCGCCGACCGCAACCACCCCTACGGCCACGGCAAGATCGAGTTCTTCACCGCCGGCTTCGAGGGCGGGCTGATCGCCTTCGCGGCCGTGCTCATCCTGTGGCAGGCATTCCAGGGCCTGCTGCACGGCGTCGTGGTGCGCAACCTCGACCACGGCCTCCTGCTGGTGCTCGCGGCGGGTCTGGTCAACCTGCTGCTGGGCCTCTACCTCGTGCGCACGGGCCGGCGCACCTCCTCCCTCACGCTGGTCGCCGACGGCCAGCACGTGCTCTCGGACGCCTGGACCAGCGCGGGCATCGTGGTGGGCCTCCTGCTCGTGCGCTTCACCGGTCTGACCTGGCTCGACCCGGTCGTGGCGGCGCTTGTGCGAGCTCGACGGCTTCCCGGAGGTTCTCGCGGGCTTCATCCAGCGTCTCGCCCTGGGTGTTCGCGCCCGGCAACTCTTCCACGAAGGCGATGTAGCCCTCGGGCACCTTCTTGAA
>JANOFW010000300.1:0-4726 GCA_031413835.1 Planctomycetia bacterium | reverse complement strand
GCCGTCCGGGTGGCGCGGGCGCGGGGGCACGGCCGTCCACCAGGCCGGCCAAGTCCTCCGGCGGCTTCAGCGGTGCGGGCGGAAGCAGCTCGCGCGCCCGGGCCCAGAGCCAGCGTGGCGGCTCGAGCATGCGGAGTTCCTCGGGCGGCAGCAGCTTCAAGGGCCACTCGCGTGGCGGCGGCGGAGGCAGCAGCCGTGGCGGCTCGCGCGGCGGCGGCGGTGGCCGTCGCGGCGGCGGCGGCGGCGGGAGGCGGCGCTAGGTCGGCGCCGCCCCACACCACGGAACCAACGAGGAGAAACCCATGCGCACAAACCTCTCGCTTCGCCCCTGCGGGCTGCTGCTCCTTGCCCTGCTGCTCGTGGCCCCCGCGGCCGCGCCAGTCCGGGCCGACGAGGCACCGGCCGCGCCGGCGGCAGCACCCGCGGCAGCGGCTCCCACGCCCCCGACGATGTTCCCCAGCAAGGAGGCCGCCCTCGAGGCCCTGCGCGCCGCCATGGCCACCAACGACGACGCCGCCGTCGTGGCGCTCGTCGGCAGCGCGAATGCCGACCTGGTGCAGGACGGCAAGGACGCGAGCGTCGCCAGGGAGCGCAAGCGCATCGTCGACCTGAGCAAGGAGAAGGCCGCCTGGGAGGAGATTGCCGACGGCGGCTTCGTGCTCGTGCTCGGCTTCAAGGCTTGGCCCGTGCCCGTGCCGCTCGCCAGCAAGGACGGCCAGGTGTACTGGGACGGCCCGGCCGGCCGCGACGAGCTGCTGGCGCGCCGCATCGGCAAGCACGAGCTGGCCGTCATCGACGCGCTGCGTGCCGTGGTCGAGGCCCAGGAGGCCTACAAGGCCGCAGATCGCGACGGCGACGGCGTGCTTGAGTACGCCCAGCGCTTCCTCTCCACCGAGGGCCAGCGTGACGGCCTGTGGTGGCCCGCGCCCGACGACCTCACGAGCGACGAGCGCAGCCCGCTGGGCGCCATGCTCGAGGACTACCTCCCTCACGCCACCGCCGGCCAGCGCGGCGCGCCCTTCGAGGGCTACTACTTCCACCTGCTCAAGACCCAGGGCCCCTGCACCCCGGGCGGCCGCATGGCGTACCTGCAGGGCGAGAACCTGGTGGGCGGCTGGGCAGTGATCGCCTACCCGGCTGAGTACCGCAGCACGGGCGTGAAGTCGTTCATCATCAGCCACCGCGGCCGGCTCTTTGAGCGCGACCTGGGCCCCAAGGGCGACGAGATCGCAAAGGCGCTGACTGAATTCAACCCCGACAGCACCTGGGTGCGCCTGGGCAACCCCTAGCGTCGCGAGTCGGAAGTGCGTGGCGAGTCTCCGCACGGCACGCTGGGCTGCGGGCGCTCGGGCCACCGCGTCGTCCTACTGTAGGAAGACTACACGGCGTCCTCCGCGGCGGCCCTCCGCACCGCATCCAGCGCGCCGGTGCGTGGAGGACCGCCCGGCACAGCGTGGGGTCACGCTCGCGAGCGCGGATCAACGCAGCGGCACGTCTTCGAGGGTCAGCGCCACCTCGCCCTCGCTCTCGCGCTCGAACCACACCACCCGCACGGCCCGGGGGCGCTGGGGGCCGACGCCGTGCGCCCGCCCCACGAGCCTCAGGCGCCCGTCGGCGCTGGTCGTGGAACGGCCACCGGCGATCCACAGCCTGCGACGCTGACCCGAGTCGAGCTCGAGCCAGGCTTCGACGCTGGCCCGGGCCGCGACGCTCGTGAGCACGCAGGCGAGCTCGACGGTCCAGGCGTCGTTGCGGCCCTCGGCCGGGCCGAAGGCCTCCAGCGTCACGCTGCCGCGCTTGCCGGCCTCGCTGGCCCGCCCCTGCTCGTCAAGCGTGCGAGGCAGCCCCTCGAGCGGCTCGAAGACCAGCTCATGGCGCTCGTGCCGCAGGCGCATGGGAAACGCCAGCTCCAGCCGCGCCAGGCGATCGGCGGCCTCGGGCTCGGAGGGCTCCAGGCTCACCAGGGTCTCCACCCGCCGCGGATCGCCGCCGACCCCGTAGGTGGTCGGGGGTTCGGCCGTCCCGGCCGTTCGCCAGCGCCGCCCCTGAGCGTCCAGGGCGCTCACCAGGCGCGGCGGCCGGTAGGAGACCAGCTGCACGCAGGGAGCCAGCTGTACCTCCAGCGTCAGCGCGTGCGTCGCGGGGCCCGCGCCGGCCAGGGGCCGCGAGGCCTGGATGCGCAATGCGCGCACGCGCAGCGGACCGACGCTCGCCGTCGGCGCAGCCACGACCCCCGGCGCTGGCGCCGCGAGCGTCAACAGCGCCTCGCCGTCGAAGGGCAGCGGCGCCTCCAGCCCAACCTGCGCAGCCAAGGCCTCCACGGCGGCGAAGTAGGGCGCGTCGGAGAGCGCCAGGGTCACGGCGACCTGGCGCGCCTCCTCCGGGACCTGGAACAGCCCTCCCATCGAGGCCGAGAGCCCGTCGAGCAGTCCACCCAGGGGTTCCCCGCGCGCCTCCAGGCGCACCAGTCCCACGCGCGTGAGGTCGGCCAGGGTGGCCGGTACGCGCTCGACGGCCGTCTCCAGGCGCGCGAGCAGCGCGCGCAGCGTGCGCTTGACCTCGGGATCGGCGTCGTCGGCGTGAGCCCGCAGCACCTCCGGCGCCTCGCGCCCCCAGCGCTCCAGGCCCTGACGCGCCTGCTCGCGCACCTCGTAGCGCTCGCTGGCGAGGTCGGCGATCCAGCCGCGCACCTGCTCGGCCACGTCGCCCACGGCGCCGGCACCCGGGGCCTGGCGCTCTTCGCCCGCCCGAGCCGACCCGCCGGAACAGTCGAGGGTGGCGAGCAGCAGGGCGGCCCCAACGCTCGCCAGCCGCCGGGTGGGGAAGCGCGCGCCTAGCACGACGACCAGAGTACTGCCGCCCCCCGCCCAGCGTGGCGTGCGCACCCCTGCCACCCGGACGGCCGCCCTCCTAGAGAAGCAGATCCAGCGCCCTCTTGAGCAGCGTCTCGAGGGAGAAAATGGTCAGGAGCAGGGGCACGAACGGCAGGGCGGCGGTGGCGATCAGCTGGAGGGCCGGACGCAGCCCGAACGGCACGGTTCGCATGCTCCGGACGATCTCGAAGCCCGTCGAGAGGTCGGCTAGGGACTGGATGTCCGCCGAGCCGAGCAGCGGCTCGCGCGTAGCCGGGCCCTCCAGGACCCACTTGCGGTGGAACTCCACGGCATAGCGCTGGCCCAGGGCGCCGTACTCCGCCAGGCCCCGCCGTCGTGCCCGGCTCAGCGCTGGACCGAAGAACAGCATCGGCAGGAAGGTGAAGAGGAAGAGCACGCCGAGGACGCTCGCGATCAGCGCATAGTAGACAGGGAGCTCCTGTCCTTCGTGGACGAGCTTGTTCGCGATGAACCCGCTCACGAGCGCCGTGATGGCCAGATGAAAGGGCCGGAGGGCGAACCCCACCCCGGCCAGGAACGACAAGCCCCCCGCGCCGTCCGGGTGCGTCGGCACGATCCGCAAGGGCAGGCAGGCGATGCGGGCGAGCGCCACGAAGAGCAGCACGAGCCGGTAGAGCCAGCGCAGGACGAGGAACCGCAGCAGGGGAATGGCGACCCAAGCGAACCAGATCCCGGCCGGCGCGAGGTTGCTGCCGGCCTCCCCGACCGGCCGGTACCAGGTGGTGACGTCCAGGGCGATGTGACCGGACCAGAGCAAGGGCGTCAGGCCGAACGAGGCGAGGATCATCAGCGCCTCGGCCACGTACGAGTTCCGCCAGCGTCGGGCCCCGACCAGGATGGCGTCGAAGCGGGCCGCCTCGGGCGGAGCCAGGAGGTCTCGCTCGAGGAACCGGGTGAAGACCGGTCGCAGGCGGTCGTGGATCTCGCGCTCCGCCAGAACGAGCAGCGGGACCACGACGAGGAAGCGGACATGCACCTCGATGTCCAGCAGGAAGGGGACGCGCACGGCGTCCCCCACGGCCGTCCCGGCCGCGAGCGTGAGCACGAGGAGCGGCGCCCAGGGGACCAGGGCCAGGACCAAGACGCGGCGCAGGAGGAGGTCGAAGCTCGGGCGGATCAGGCCGGAGCGCAGCAGCAGCTGGAAGAACGGCCCCCCCAGCAGCAGGGAAACGTCGTGAGGCCCTTCCGTCGCCCGGCCTGCCGCCTCGCGCCCCGCCGTCGGCCCTGCAGCGGATTCCGAGTCGGACATGGACCTGCTCTCCCGGCAGACGGCTCCGGCGCCTAGGCGGGTACGGGTTCCTGCTTGTGCCGGGAGATGATCTCCTGCGCCAGCGCGGCCGGCACGAGCTCGTAGTGCGCCAGCTTGGCCGAGAAGTCCCCCTCGCCCGCGGTGATCGAGCGCAGCTCGGTGGAGTACTGCATCATCTCGGAGAGCGGCACCTGCGCCTGGATGACGCTCGTGTCGCCGTCCTGGGTCATGCCCACGATCCGGCCCCTGCGGCTGTTGAGATCGCCGGAGATGTCGCCCAGGAAGCGCGAGGGCACCTCGATCTCCACGTCCATGAGCGGCTCGAGCAGCACCGGTCGCGCCCCGGACACCGCCTCCTTGAAGGCCTGGCTGGAGGCCAGCTTGAAGGAGAACTCGTCGCTGTCCACGTCGTGGAACTTCCCGAAGTGGACGATCGCCCGGACGTCCACGAACGGGTAGCCTGCGATCACGCCCTTGGGGCGCGTCTCCTCGATGCCCTTCTCGACGGCGGGGATGAACTGGCGCGGGATCGTGCCCCCCACCACGTCGTCCACGAACTCGAAGCCCGTGCCGCGCGGCAGCG
>JANOFW010000299.1:0-5725 GCA_031413835.1 Planctomycetia bacterium | reverse complement strand
GCTTGAGGCGTCTTGACTTCGTGGGCAACGAGTTCACGCGCGACTCGTTCCTGCGGCGCGAGGTGCGGGTCACGCCCGGAGGCTTCATCGATCGCAACGAGCTCGAGCGCGGTGAGGCGCGGCTCAAGCGCACGCGCTACTTCGACCGCTCGAGCCTCGAGATCATCGATGCGCAGCGCGCTGGCGGGCGCGAGGACGACGCCTGGAAGGACGCGCGCTACGAGATCGTGGAGGCCAAGACCGGCCGGCTGGGCTTCAGCGTGGGCCTCTCCACCAGCGGCGGCCTGTTCGGCTCGATCTCCTTCCAGAAGCGCAACTTCGACATCGCCCGCTGGCCGCGCTCCTGGGACGACCTCTGGTCGGGGCGCGCGTTCACGGGCAACGGCCAGACCTTCGACATCGTGCTCGCCCCGGGCACCGAGACCACCACCTACGGCGCGGGCTTCACCGAGCCCAACCTCTTCGGCAGCGACTGGGCGCTGACGCTGCGCGGCTACCGGCGCCTCGAGTTCCGCGACGACTACGAGGCCGACCGCCTGGGCTACCAGGTGGGCATCTCGCGTTCGCTCTACCGCCGCCGGGACGACACCCTGCAGGTGCTCGCGGGCCTGCGCTGGCGGCAGGAGCAGGTCGAGGTCTTCGACCTGGAGCCGGACGCCACGCCGGGCGCGACGCTCTTCGAGGGCTACAACATGGTGAACGCGCTGCGCGCGTTCCTGACGGTCAAGGCCAGCGACGACCTCAGGCGCGCGCGCAGCACCTTCGAGGCAGGCACGGGGCTGGAGCTCCTGGGCACCGGGCTCGGCGGCGAGATCGACGCGCTGCTCTTCGATGTCACGGCCACCCAGAGATGGGTCCTGGCCGTGGACGACGAGGGACGCCGCCGGCGCCTGACGATGCGCGGCCAGCTCGGCTGGGCCCAGGCGCAGCGCGACACCCCCGAGGTCCCGCCTTTCGAGCGCTTCTACCTCGGCGGCAACAGCTTCCGCGGCTTCGAGAACCGCGGCGTGGGTCCGCACGTCAACGGCTACCCCACCGGCGGGGAGTGGATGCTCGCCGGCAGCATCGAGTACCAGCATCCGCTCTTCAGCGACGTCGTCAGCGGCGTGGTCTTCATGGACATCGGCACCCTGGGCACCTCGATCGACGCGGACGACGCCTGGAGGGTGCGCCTGAGCGTCGGGCCGGGGCTGCGCATCAAGATCCCCATGTTCGGCGAGGCCCCGCTGGCCCTGGACTTCGGCTTCGTGATCCTGGACGAGGAAGAAGACCAGCGGCAGCTGTTCACCTTCAGCGTGAGCCGCGACTTCTGAGCCCAACGCCAGGGACCTCCCCCTCCGGGCGACGACAACCCGTGCCCACGAGGGACAATCCTGCAACCGTTCTCGGACCTCTCGTCCGCCTCCCGCGCCGGCTCGGCCGGCCCTCCCCGGAGACTTGCCCATGCGCCGTTCGATCGCCCTGCTCCCCGCCCTCCTGCTCCCCGCGCTCGTGGTCGCGGGCCTGCCCGCCCTGCTGGGCTTCTTCGCGGCGCCCGCCGCCGCCGCGCCGGCGCCCGCGGCCGTGGCGGTGGTGGATGTGCTCGAGCTGATCAACTCCTACCCCGGCTTCAAGACCGCCAAGGACGCGCTCGAGGCCCGCGTGAAGCAGGCCGAGGCCGCCTTCGAGGCCGCCAAGAGCCAGATCAAGGCCGACGAGCAGGACCTCGCCATCAAGCACCCCCAGGCCTCGCCCACCCGCGGCGCGGCCGAACGCTTGCTGGCGAGCAAGAAGCTCAACAGCGAGTTCACCTGGAAGTGGGACGTGCGCGTGGCCCAGGACGAGTACATGGCCAAGCTCATCCGCGTCCACGGCGACGTGAAAGGCCACATCAGCAACTACGCGCGCGCGAACGGCATCGGCCTCGTGCTGCAGATGACGAAGGAGGAGGTCACGGGCAAGTCGCCCGACGAGCTGATCCCCAACATCGTCGTGCGCACGGTGGTCTACTTCGCCGACAGCCTCGACATCACCGGCGCCGTCAAGGCGCAGTTCACCGCCGCGCCGCCCGCGCCGGCTCCTGCGCCCGCCCCGGCGCCGGCCCCCGTTCCGGCTCCCGCCCCGGCCCCCGCCGTCCGCTGACCCGCGTCGGCGGCTCGCGCTCGAGCCGTGCCTGTGCAGGGGTCGGGTCTGCAAGGCAGGCGGTCCCTCGAAGGAGACAAGCCGAGAGCCATGCCGCGACGCCAACGGACCGTCCAGCGTGAAGGCGAGGTCGTGGGCGTGGGCCTGCACTCCGGGGTCAGCACGCGCGTGCGTGTCAAGCCGGCCCCCGCCTCGGCGGGCGTGACCTTTGTGCGCGTCGATCTCCCGGGCCGACCGCGCATCCCGGCCGACGCCCGCCACATCGGCCGCCGGCCGCGCTGCACCTCGATCGTCGAGCCCGGAGGGGCCGAGGTGCACACGGTCGAGCACCTGCTCGCCTGCCTGACCGCGCTCCACGTGGACAACCTCGAGGTCGAGATCGACGGGCCCGAGTGCCCGGGCCTGGACGGCTCGGCGCGCGAGTTCCTGGCGCTGCTCGACGCCTGCCGGCCCGTGGAGCAGGACGCGCCGCGCGAGGAGCTGATCGTGGAGCACCCGCTGGCCGTGGCCGGCGGCGAGGAGAGCGGGCTCACGGTCCTGCCCGCGCGCGAGGGCCTGTCGGTCGCCTACACCCTCGACTACGGCCCGGGCTACCCCGGCCGCCAGCACGTCAGCTTCCGCATGAGCCCGGAGGTCTTCCGCGAGCAGGTGGCCGGCGCGCGCACCTTCTGCCTGGCCTCGGAGGCCGAGCAGCTGCGTCAGGCCGGTCTGGGCAAGGGCGCGACCTACTAGAACACGCTGGTGATCGGCGAGCGCGGCGTGCTCGAGAACCAGACCCGCTGGCCCGACGAGTTCGCGCGCCACAAGCTGCTCGACCTGCTCGGCGACCTGTTCCTGCTGGGCGCCGACCTGCGCGCCACCGTCCTCGCCCACCGCACCGGTCACGAGGCCAACCAGGCCCTGGTGCGCACGCTCAGTGCCGGGCGTGGAGAGCGCGCCGGGGGGGCGGCGGGGGCCGCCCGCACGGGGAGCCTCTCCGCCTCGCAGGTGCGCCGCGTGCTGCCCCACCGCTACCCCTTCCTGCTCGTGGACCGGGTGATCGAGATGGAGGGCTTCCAGCGCGCCGTGGGCCTCAAGAACGTCTCGATCAACGAGCCGTTCTTCCAGGGCCACTACCCCGGCGAGCCGATCATGCCCGGCGTGCTGATCGTGGAGGCCCTGGCCCAGCTCGCCGGCATCCTGATCCTGCGCAAGCTCGAGCTCTCGGGCAAGCTGCCGGTGCTGCTCTCGATCGACCGCGTGAAGTTCCGTCAGACGGTCGTGCCCGGCGACCAGCTGCGCCTGGAGGCCGAGACCCTGCGCCTCTCCGGGGGCCGGGGGCGCGTGCGCTGCCGCGCCAGCGTGGAGGGCGCGCTCGTGGCCGAGGCGCGGCTCAACTTCGCGCTCACGGAGGCCGCCCCGCAATGACGCGCGTGCACCCCACTGCCGTGATCGATCCGCGGGCCGAGCTGGCCGCCGACGTCGTCGTGGGCCCCTATGCGGTCGTGGACGGACCCGTCCGCGTCGGCCCCGGCTGCGTGCTCCACGCCCACGCCGTGCTCATGGGCCACACCACGCTGGGGGCCGGCAACCAGGTCTTCCCGGGCGCCGTCCTGGGCGCGCCGCCGCAGGACCTCAAGTACTCCGGCGACGTGACCACGCTGGTGATCGGCGAGGGCAACGCCTTCCGCGAGCACGTCACGGTGCACCCCGGGACCGTCAAGGGCGGCGGCGTCACGCGCGTGGGGAGCCACGGCCTGTTCATGGTCGGCTGCCACGTGGCCCACGATTGCCACGTGGGCGACCGGGTGGTGCTCGCCAACCACGTGCTGCTGGCGGGCCACATCAAGGTGGGGGACCGCGCGATCTTGAACGGCGCCGTGGCCTGCCACCACTTCACCACCGTGGGCCGCCTGGCCTACGTGGGCGGTCTCACACGCATCACCCAGGACATCCACCCCTTCACGATCGTCGAGGGGCACCCGGCGCGCGTGCGCGGCACGAACAAGGTCGGCATGCAGCGCGCCGGCATCTCCGAGGCCTCCATCGAGAAGGTCGAGGAGACGGTCAAGCGCGTCTTCATCTCCAAGCGCGAGGTCGCGCGCGAGGCCCTGGAGCGCATGGAGCGCGAGTTCGGCGACGAGCCCCTGGTGCTCGAGTTCGTGGCCTCCGTCAGGGCCAGCGAGCGCGGGCGCCAGGGCCGGGCCAACGAGCCGCTCCGTAGCAGGTGAGTGCCGTCACCAGGAGCAGCAGGTGAGCGACCGGGGCACGGCTGGCGCGCTGTTCGGACCGGTGGGGGGGCCGCGGGGGGCGCTGGGGGCCGGGCGTCTCGGGGCGCCGTCCTAACTCGTTTCCCAGCAGGGCCGTAGGGGCTCGGGCTCGCCTTGACCCTCGGGGGGGCTTGGCTACCATCGTTCGTTCGCCTCGGTCCACCGGGTCCGTGGCGCGGACCCCAACGACCTCATCGACCGATGCCCTCGCCCGGGGGCGCGTAGGAGCTCGGCTTGTCCCAGACCACCAGCCCGCAGACCACCAGCGTCCCGTCCAGCGTCGCCCCCGCCTCCCCGACGTCTTCCTCGACGTCCACCTCGACCTCCGCCTTCAGCGTCGAGGCGCTGATCGAGAACGGCGTGCACTTCGGTCACCGCGCGAGCCGCTGGAACCCGAAGATGCGGCCGTTCATCCACGGCAAGCGCAACTCGATCCACATCATCGACCTGCGCCAGACCGTGCGCGGCATGGTGCGCGCCGGCCACTACTTGAAGAGCGTGGCCAGCGAGGGCGGCAAGATCCTGATGGTGGGCACGAAGCGCTCCGCCAAGGAGGCCGTGCGCGCCGTCGCGCAGCGCACGAAGATGCCCTACGTGACGGAGCGTTGGCTGGGCGGCACGCTCACCAACTTCCGCACCATCCGCAGCCGCCTCCAGCGCCTCTACGAGCTCGAGAGCGAGGAGACCTCCGGCCTGTTCGAGGCCATGACCAAGAAGGCCCAGTCGCGCCACCGCACCGAGAAGAAGAAGATCCTGAAGAACCTGGAGGGCGTGCGCGACCTCGAGCAGCTGCCCGCCGCCATCTTGGTGGTCGATCCGCGCAACGAGCACATCGCCGTGAGCGAGGCCAACAAGATGCGCATCCCGGTGCTGGCGCTGCTCGACACCGACTGCGACCCCGACCCGATCGACATCGCCATCCCCGGCAACGACGACGCCATGCGCTCGGTGAGCCTGATCCTGAACAAGGCCGGCGACTCCATCGAGGAGGGCGTCAAGGCTTGGGGCCTGGTCGTGGCCGAGCGCGAGAAGGCCGATTCCGAGCGCCGCCGCGAGGACGACGCCAAGAAGGAGCAGGAGCGCACGCGCAAGAAGGTCGAGGCCGACTGGCAGCAGAAGCTGCGCGCCGAGGCGGAGAAGCGCCGGGCGGGCGGCGAAGAGCCCGGTACGCCCCCGAGCGAGCCGACGCCCAGCTAGGGCCCGGCCCGGCCCCCCGCGCCCCCCCCCGGCGTTCGAGTTTGACGCAAGTCGCGCCGCGCCCCTCGGGCTCGGCCTGGCCGACTGAGGAGCCCATGAGGAGCCCATGAGCGACATCAACGCCAAGCTGGTGATGGACCTGAGGGCGGCCACTGGGC
>JANOFW010000298.1:0-13943 GCA_031413835.1 Planctomycetia bacterium | reverse complement strand
AGTTCCCCTGAGTTGAGCGCCGCGCGGGACTGGGGGCGCTCGGGCCTCCGCGTCGTCCTCATGTAGACAGACTACACGTCGTCCTCCGCGGCGGCCCTCCGCACCCCATCCAGCGCGGCGAGAACGGGTGCCGGATCCTCGAGCTCGGGCCAAGCGCGTGCGGGATCACGGAGGGCGCGGTAGCCTCTGCGCCCCGATGGCGAAGAAGCGCGTTCGTCTCCTCCTGCTGCTCGTCTTGCTCGGCCTCGCCGTGGCGGCCTGGTTCGTGTTTCGCCGCCGGGCGGACCTCGACGATCCCCCGCCGCCCCCTGCCCAGGTCAAGACGGCAACGGATACCTTCGCGCTGCTCGTCGGCTGCACGGACTACCCGCTGCTCGCGGCCGAGATGGAAGCCGACATCTACGAGTCGGTCGTCAAGCTGCGCGGCCCGGCCAACGACGCGGCCCTGATGCACTCGGTGCTGCGCCGCTACCTGGGGGTGCCCGAGGAGAACATCCGCGTGCTGGCAGGTTGGCCGGACGACCCCGCTCAGCGTCCGACGCGCGCGAACATCCTCGACCATCTCGACCAGCTGGCGGGCAAGGTCCCGCCCGGCGCGCGCGTGCTCTTCCTGTTCGCCGGCCACGGAGCCCAGCAGCCCGACAAGGGCACCGAGGAGGGCGACAGGCAGGACGAGATCCTGCTGCCCGCCGACGCCGGCAAGTGGGATCCCGCGACCTCGGGCGCCGTCAACGCGATCACGGACGACGAGATCAGGGCGCGCCTGCTGGCGCTGCGCGACGCGGGCGCCACCGTCTGGGCCATGTTCGACTGCTGCCACTCCGGCACGATGATGCGCGGCACGCTGCCCGCGTCCACGGACGACAGGGAAGACGTGGGCGAGGTGCGCCTGCGCCAGCTGCCGGCCGCGCTGCTGGGCATCCCCACGCCGCTCGAGGCGCCACCCTCGCGCGGGACAGCCGCGCCGGTCGGAGCGGTCTTCGAGGAGTGCGGCGAGTCGCTGCGAGGCGTCGCGGCGTTCTACGGGGCACACAGCTGGGAGCAGGCGCCCGAGATGGTCCTGCCGCGCAGCCGCGGCGCGCATGATCGGCAGGTTCACGGCCTGCTCACCTTCCAGGTGGCGCGCGCCCTGCAGCGCCACGGAGGCGGCCTCACGCTGGCGGAGATCTTCCAGCACGTACGCTCGGGCTACGAGGCGCTCAAGTGGAAGGACGCCTCGCCCGTGACGGAGGGCGACCTCGGGCTGCGCGTGCGGCCGGGGGCGGGCGGCGCCGTGCTGCTCCTGCGCCGCGAAGCGGGCCGGCTGGTCCTGGACGCCGGGAGCCTGCGCGGCCTTACCGTCGGCAGCGTCCTGGAGGTCTTCCGGCCGGGTGCCTTCGGGGATCCTCAGGCGCGGCTGGGCAAGCTGCGCCTGATGGAGGTCGAGCTGCTGCGCTCGCTCTGCGGAGCGATGGAAGGCGGCCCCGACCCGGCGGCGATCCCCGACGCCGCGCCCGCCCGGCTGTTCGAGTGGGTGCCGGGCGCGCCGCCCCTCAGGCTGGCACTGCTCGACGAGAGCGGCGCGCCGCTGGCGAGCGATGCTCAGGACCGCGTCTGCGCGCAGGTCTTCGCTAATGCGCGGCTGCGGACCCGCTTCCCGTGTGTGGAAGCCGCGCACGCGGACTGGCTCCTGCGTGCGCTGCCTGCCGGTTCCGGCGGCACGGCGAGCTTCGTGCTCTCGCCCGCGAGGCCCGACATGCACCTCGAGCCGCTCGAGGCGACAGCCCAGGACCTCGTTTCCATCTTGGAGCGCGTCCAGCGGGCCGAGTTCTGGCGGCGTCTGACGCGCAACGGTCCTCTGTCGCCGCTGCCCCAGGGGATGGTCGTGGAGGCGCTGCTGCAGCGTTTCGGCTCGGAGGAGCGGGAGCCACTGCCCGCGCGCGGGGCCGTGGCTCCCGGCGATACGATCTGGGTGCGGATCGTCAACGGCACGGAACAAGACGTGGACGTGGTGGTCAGGAACCTGGACAGCGCCCAGATCGAGAGCCACGTCTGGCCGGAGGGAGAGCCGTGCCGGCGCTTGACGAAGGATGAGAAGGATCCCGAGGAGGTCGGAGTGCGCCTCACGGACGATGGCCTCGGGCTGGAGAGCCTGATCGTCGTGGTGGCCGTGCGCGACCGTGGCGCCGCGCCCCTGGACGTCGGCAACCTCGCAGGAGCCGCGCTACAGGACTCGCTCGACGGCATGAAATCGCGCGGGGACCAGCACATCCCAGCGGCGTCGGTGGCCATCCACGAGATCACGTGGACCATGTCGTGGGGACCCATGGGGATACCGACCCCGTTGATCCGCCAGATGCTGCCGCTGGAGCCGGCGCTCGTGGCCTCCCGCGACGCCGCGGGCGGCCGCCCGGCCTTGGGGCAGTCTCGCTGGCAGCACGCCACGATCGTGCACGGCGACGAGACGCGGGGCGACATCCTGCTGCTCTCGGGCGAGGGCGAAGTGCAGGGTGAGGGCGCCTTCGCCATCCTCGTGGACGCCGACGGCGACGCCGGCCTGGCGACGGCCGATCCGGCGGAAGCGGCGCGGCGCGCCGCCGCGGCCCAGCTGCCGGTGGAGCTGCTGCTGGTCCTCGGGCCGAGCCGATCCTGGGCGGCCTATCCCAGGACCCCGGGCGATCTGGACTTGGGCCTGAGGCTCGTCGGCGCCACGGCAGGCCACGGGCGAGCCGACCAGCGCCTCGACCTGCGCGGCGAAGCCTGGGAAGAGCGCGAGACCTGCGCCCCGTGGCTCTCCACGTCCTGGGTGGCGTTCCAGGAAGGGCGAAGCGCCGGACGCAGGAAGATCGTCGCCGCCCTGCGCGGCCTCCTGCGAACCCACTGACACGGGCCGGCGCGGGCGCTTGGCACGCGCGGTGGAAGACGTGCTTGGGCTGTGGCCCGCGCCGCGCAAGCCCTCTGGCTTTCCCTGGCCCGATCCGCTAGCGTGGGCGGCCCCGTCCACACCGCTCCATTGCGTCGGACGGGACAATAGGAGGTCTTGCATGAGCGGTCTTGCCCGGATGTGCCTCGGCGGCGTGGCGTTGATGCTGGCGGCCGGTCTGTTCGTCGCCTGCGGCGACAAGGCCGAGGACGCGGCCCCGTCGGGGACGCGCGACCCCAGCCCGCTCGTCAGGATCAAGCTCAAGAACACTTCGCCGGCCCGCCCGGCGACGGCGCAGGCCCAGCCCACCCAGAACGGGGCCCCCAAGGCCCCGCTGTCGGTGGGCCCCGTATCCCCGGGGCAGGAGCTCGCGAGCTCACCGAATGGCACGGATGCCTGCAACGGTGTGAGCCTCACGGTGAACTTCATGGGCGAGGGCAGCCCCGTGATGCTCCAGGGCAACGGAACCTACGCGGGCAAGAGCATCATGACGGTCAACATCGAGGCCAGAGAGACGGGCGGGACCGCGACCGTGAACTTCGCTCCAGGTCAGGGCACGGCCACCATCGAGCTGGCTCCCTGACCTGTTGGCGCATGATGCCGTAGCCGGCCTGAGCAGCGGCCTCCCGACTCCGCGCGGAGCGGACCGATGATCGTCATGCGCAGGCTTGCGTGGCTGTTGGGGATCGTCTCCCTGTTCGCTGCCGCTGCGCCGGCGAGCGAAGACCACGAGCTGGACGCGGTGGAGCTGCTGCTGCGCCCGGGCAGCCTGGGTGAGCGCGCAGAGCCGACCGATGCCGTGCTGGCCCAGCTGCTCGCCACGCCGGGGAACGACCCGTGGCGGCTGGTCGAGCTCCTGCTCGCGCGCGACCGGCAGGACGTGGCGGTTCGCCTCGCAGGCCGGACAGACGAGAGTGCGACCGGACCGCTCGCTGCGTACGCCCAGGACCCGGAGGCCGTGGCCGGACGGTCGGAACGTGTGCGGCTGCTAGGTGAGGCGCACGGCGCCCTGGCAACCAACGACGGCCAGTCCGCGCTCAAGCGCCTCGACCGCCTGCGCGCCCTGCCCGGGCGCACAGGGGTGTTCGGAGTGGATGCCGAGTCCCTCCGGGGCAGCGCCCTGACGGTCCTGGGGCGCACGGCCGAGGGCGTCGAGGCCTGGCTCCGGGGCGGGGAGGAGGCCCTGCAGCTCGGCTGGTGGGGCGCGGCCGGCTGGCTGTTCAACAGGGCGCTCGAGATCTCCTTCCAGGCGGGCAGCCTGGACCTTGCGGCGCGGGCCGCCGAGGGGACGCGCACCGTGCTCGAGACACGCGGCGACGGCGAGTCGCTCGCTGCCGCCCTCCAGAACCTCGGTTCCATCAGCGTGATGCGCGGCGACCTCCCAGGAGCGCTACGGCACCTCGACGAGGCGCTCGATCGCTACGAGCTGCTGGGCCGCAGCGCGGATGCAGCCGAGATCCGCAGTCTGCGTTCGTACGTCCTGGCCGAGCTCGGCGACTTCCGCGCCGCGCTCGACGAGCAGCGTGCGCTCACGCTCTACTTCGCCGATCGTCCGCACGACGCGGCCTGGGCCGAGAACCAGCAGAACCTGGGCCTGCTGCGCTGGAGATTGGGCGACGAGCAGGGGGCGGCAGTCGCGCTCACGCAGGCGCTGGCGATCTTCCGCGCGCTGGGCGACAAGACCGGCGAGGCCAACGCCCAGGGCAACCTGGGGCTCACGCACGCCACGGGTGGACGCTGGGGCGAGGCCATCGAGGCCTACCGTGCGGCCCTCGCGAGCATGGAGACGCTCGAAGACTCGATCGGAGCGGCCTGGGCGAAGCAGGCCGTGGCCGACGCGCTCGGGAGAGCGGCGCAGGCCGAGCTGGATGCGGCGGCGCTTGCCTCAGACGGGGCCGCGCTCGTGGCCGCCCGCGCGAACGCGCAGGCGGCCCTGGCGCAGGCCCGCGCCTTGATGGACGAGGCGCTGCCCATCCTACGCGAGGCTGGTGCCGCGGGCATGGCGTGCGCGGCCACCCACACGCTGGGGGAGATCCTGCTCGTCGAGGGCCGTCCGCAGGAGGCGCTGGCCCTGATCGAGCCGGTCCGCGACGAAGCCGCACGGCTACGGTCGTGGCAGACCAGCGTCGTCGCGACGGCGACGCTGGCGCAGGTGCGGCTGCAGCTCAAAGACTGGCGCGGAGCGCTGCGCGAAGCACGCCTCGCCACGGACGAGCTGGGGCGCGCCTTCAGCGGTCTAGCAGAGGCGGACCTGGCCCGGGCGCGCGCGCTCAAGCCCGACGTGTTCGACGTCGGCGTCAGCGCCGCCGTCCAGACGAAGAGCCTGGACGACTTGGCGTACTTCCTGGAGGCGGGGCGGGCCTCGGCCCTGCTGCGTGGCCTCGGGGGCCGTGCGGCGGCGCTACGCGCGACCGTCCCCAAGCCGCTCATGGACCGTCTCGCCGACAGCACCCAGGCCAAGGTGGCCGCATTCGCGGCCTGGCAGGAGGCCCGCACGGCGCGGCCGGCCGAGGCACGCGGTCTGTGGAAGCAGTACGAGACGCGGCGTGATGAGGAGCAGCAAGCCTTGGAGGCGACCCAGCGGGTGCAGGCCGAGGCGGCCAACCGGCTGGCGCCCTCGCGCCTGGTCTCGATCCGCGAGCTCCAGGCCCGGCTGCGCAACACGGCGCGCCCCGGACTGCGCCAGATCTTCGCGCTCTTCAACTTCCAGAGCACGGAGGCGTTGGCCCTGCTCGTGGAGGAGGCCGGTGCGCGCATCGTCAGCTATCCGAGCGGCGATCTCAGCCCGCTGCGCGCGGCGTTCGCCAGCCTGAGCGCGAGTCGCCGGGGGGAACTCGACCCAGCGGCCCTCGCGACGGTCAAGCGGCTGCTGATCGACCCGCTCCAGATCCCCGCCGGTCCCACGCGGCTGTTCGTGTGTCCGGATCGCGACCTCGCCTACGTGCCGCTCTCGGCCCTCATGCCCGACGACTGGGAAGTCGCCTGGGAGCCCTCGGCCACCACCTACGACCTGCTGGCGGAGCGTCGGCTGCGCCGGGGCCAGCGCGTCCTGGGCCTGGGTGATCCCGACTATGGCGCGGTGCCGGACGCCGACGCCCTGGCCACGCGCGGCGGTCCCAGGCTCGTCCGGCTGCCCGGGTCGCGAGCCGAGATCGAGGCCATCGCGAGCAAGCCCGAAGACCGCCGCCTGCTCTTCGCCGAGGCGACGGAGAGCGGCCTCGAGCGTGCGCTCGAAGCCGGAGGCTCCGAGCGCCCGTGGAAGAGTGTCCACTTCGCCTGCCATGGGCTGGTGGACGTGGAGTGGCCGGCGCTGTCCTGCCTGGCGCTCACGCCCGGCGACGGGGAAGACGGCTTCCTGATGTCCAACGAGGTGCTGCGGCTGCCCCTCAAGACCGATCTCGCCGTGCTCTCCGCCTGCCAGACCGGTCGCGGCGCGTTCGTGCGCGGGGAAGGCGTCATGAGCCTGACCCGCGCCTTCATGTTCGCCGGTGCGCCGCGTACGATCGTCAGCCTCTGGGACGTAGACGACCAGGCCACGTCGTTCCTGATGCAAGCCTTCTACCGGGAGTGGACCGCGGGCCGCGGCACGGCCCAGGCGCTGCGCATGGCGCAGGTGGCCGTGCGGGACCATGAGGTGGAGGAAACGATCGAGGAGCCGGGCAAGCCGCCGCGCCAGGAGACACGCCGGCCCTGGGCCGATCCCAAGTTCTGGGCGGCTTGGGCTCTGTGGGGGCTGGCGGACTGACGCTCGCCCGGCGGCCCGGCGGCGGACGCGCGCTGCGCACGCGGCGCCCGGCCGGCCCCTATCACGGGGGCCCGCTGCTTGTTAGCCTCGCTGCATGAGGAACCCTGTTCGAATCGGGTGCTTGGTTTTCGCCTGCGTAGCGGTCCTCGCGACCGAGCACCTCCGATCCACGGGCGGCGACCCGGCTCCCGGGGCGCGCCCGGCCCCGACCCTGATGACGCAGGTCGGCCACGGCAACACGCTCACCGCCGTGGCCTGCTCAGCCGACGGCCGCTGGGTCTTGACCGCGAGCTTCGACCGCACGGCCTGCCTGTGGGATCGCGAGAGCGGGCGGGAGGTCCGACGCTTCGCCGGTCCTGCCGGCATCGTCACGGCCGCGGCCCTCTCGGCCGACGGCCGCTGGGTCCTGACGGGCGGCTCCGACTCGCTGGCCCGCCTCTGGGACCGCGAGAGCGGGAAGGAGGTCCGGCAGTACCGGGGGCACGCCGAGCGCGTCGCCTCGGTGGCGTTCTCGGCCGACGGCACGCTGGTGGTGACCGGCAGCTGGGACAAGACGGCGCGCGTGTGGGACCGCGAGAGCGGCCAGGAGCTGCGCCGCTTCGAGGGCCACGCCGACAAGGTCGTCTCGGCCGTGCTCTCGCGGGACGGCCGTCTGGCCCTGACCGCGAGCTACGATCGCACGGCCCGCCTCTGGGAGCGCGAGAGCGGCCGGGAAGTCCGGCGCTACGGAGGTCACGCGGGCGAAGTGGCCTCGGCGGCCTTCTCCCCCGACGAGCGCGTGGTCCTCACGGCGAGCCACGACAAGACCGCGCGCCTGTGGGACCGCGATGCCGCTACGGAGCTCGGGCGCTTCGAAGGCCACGCTGACCGGGTCACCGGCGCGGTCTTCTCGCCCGACGGCCGCTGGGTGCTCACGGGCAGCTGGGACAAGAGCGCCCGCGTCTGGGAGCGCGAGAGCCGCAAGGAGGTCAGCCGCTGCGTCGGGCACGCCCAGATGATCGCCGCCGTGGCCTTCACGCAGGACGGTGCGCAGGTCCTCACGGCCTCGCACGACTTCACGGCGCGCCTGTGGGACCGGCAGAGCGGCGCCTTCGTGCGCGCCTACGAGGGGCGCGCGAGCGCCGTCCTCTCGCTGGCCGTCTCGCGCGACAGCCGCTGGATCCTGATGGCGAACGCCGACGGCGTGTGTCGCCTGTGGGATCGGAGCGGCGGGAAGGAGGTGCTGCGCTTCGAAGGGCACTCCAAGGCGATCACGTCGGCGGCGCTCTCCCCGGACAACCGTCGAGTGCTGACGGCGAGCGACGATCGCAGCGTACGCCTGTGGGACCGCGAGAGCGGCAAGGAGCTGCGCCGCTTCGAGGGCCACACCGACCGCGTCGCGAGCGTGGCCTTCGTCGCCGACGGACGCTGGGTCCTGACCGGCAGTGACGACGGCACGGCCCGGCTTTGGGACGCCGAGAGCGCCAAGGAGCTGCGCCGCTACCAGGGGCACGGCGCCCGCGTCACGTCGGTGGCCGCCTCCGAGGACGGTCGTTGGATCCTGACGGGCGGCCAGGACAAGACCGCGCGGCTGTGGGACCGCGAGAGCGCCCAGGAGCTGCAGCGCTTCACGGGCCACACCGGCATGGTCTCCGCCGTGGCCCTCTCCGCGGACGGAGCCTGGGTGGCGACGGGCGGGCTCGACAGCGTCGCGCACGTCTGGGACCGGGCCAGCGGCAAGGCGCTGCGCAACCTGGTCGGGCACCAGGGCTGGATCACCTCGGTGGCCTTCTCGCCCGACGGTGCGTCACTCCTCACGGGGAGCCTGGACAACAGCGCCTACCTCTGGAGCCGCGCGAGCGACGCGCCCGTGCGCCGCTACGTGGGACACGCCGGCGGAGTCAGCTGCGTCGTGTTCTCGCCCCAGGGCGACCTGCTGCTCACGGGCAGCGCGGACTCCACCACGCGCGTGTGGAACACGGCCAGCGGCGCCAACCTGTGCGCGCTGATCTCCTTCAAGAACGGCGGCTGGGCGGTCGTGGACCCCCAGGGGCGCTACGACGCCAGCGGCCAGGGGAAGGTGGACGGGCTGCACTGGGTGGTAGGCCAGGAGGTGATCGCGCTCGAGCAGCTGCAGAGCGCCTACTACGAGCCCGCGCTCCTGGCCCGCGTGTTCCGCCCCCCCGGCGCCCCCCCCATGGCCCGGCTGGCGGTGCCCGACTTCCAACGCCTGGGCCTGTTCCCCGAGGTCGCCGTCAAGCCGCCGGAGGGAGCGCAGGGCGTCCTGCACATCGGGCTGGTCGCGCGCGGCGGCGGCATCGGCAAGGTGGTCGTGAAGGTCGACGGCTCGACCGTCTCGGAGACCAAGCTCCCCGCGGGCAGTCAGGCGGACCCCTCGCAGTCCCAGCTCGACATCCCGCTGGGCGACCATCCCCAGCTGGCGGCGGGCCGCCCGAACAAGGTCACCGTCGAGGTCTACAACGCCGAGGGCTCGCTGCGCAGCCGCGGCGTGGAGCTGGTCTACACCCCGCCCGGCAAGGCGCGGACCGCACCCCCCGAGCTGTGGGGCGTGGTGGTGGGCGTGGCGGAGTACGCCAGCCCCGCGCTGCGCCTGCGCTACTCCGCGAAGGACGCGCAAGACATCTCCAACGCGCTCGGCTCCGCCGCCACCAGCCACTTCGGCCCCCAGCGCACGCATCTCATGCTGCTCTGCTCCTGCACCCCGGACCATCCGCCGCTGCGCAAGAACATCATGCAAGCCCTGGCCCAGGCGCGGGCCGCCGGTCCCGACGACATCTTCGTGCTCTACCTGGCGGGGCACGGCGTCACCCACGGGACGCCGCCCGACTACTACTTCCTCACGCAGGAAGCCACCTCCCTGGACGTGAGCAAGGAAGAGGAGCGCCGCGACCGGACGCTCTCCGCGGCCCAGATCGAGGAGGCTCTGAGCCTGATCCCCGCGCGTCGCCGGCTGCTGATCTTCGACACCTGCCGCGCCGGCACGGCCAGCGGCAACCTCGCCCGGCAGAACGACGACCCCGGCGAGCAGAAGCGCGTGATGGAGCGCGTGAAGGCCTCGCTGGGCACCTACGTGCTGGCCGGCTGCGCGGCCGACGCCGTCTCCTACGAGGCCAACCAGTACGCGCAGGGGCTGCTCACCTACGCCCTCCTCGAAGCGATGAAGCTGAGCCCGCGCGAGGCCGTCCGCGACGCCGACCTGCTGGTGGCCTTCGACCTGCTGCGCTACGCGGCGCGCCGCGTGCCCGAGATCGCCAAGGGGGTGGGCGGGATCCAGGAGCCGCAGCTCACGGTGCCCGAGAACCTGATCCCCGTGGAGCTCGGCCGGCTCACCCCCGCGGTGAAGAAGGCCATCACCCTCGGCGAGGACCGGGCGCTCTTCGGCAGGCCGGACCTGCAGCTCGAGGACCCCCCGGTGGACTCCCTGGGGCTGAACAAGGCGGTGGAGGCCGCGCTGCTCACGGCATCGCAGGCTCGGGAGGGGGCGCCGCTGAACTACGTGCCCGAAACGAGCGGCGTCGGCCTGATCCGCATCCGGGGGCGGTACAGCTTGGAGGGCGAGGCGCTCAAGCTGAGCCTGTACGTCTATCAAGAGACGGCCGACACGCCGGTCAAGCTGGGCGAGTTCAAGGAGAGCGGCTCGCGATCCTCCCTCGCCGACCTCGCCGCACGCATCGTGGCCAAGGCCCTCACCTTCGCCAAGCCCAAGTAGCCGGGGGGTTGAGGGACCCGCCACCCTCGCTAGGCTGGTGCCCCGAGGTGCTCCAGCGGAGGCGGCCATGGCGAAGACGCGGGTCAGGGCAGGACCGAAGGCGACGAAGACACCCGGCGGGCCGGTGACGGTCTTCGTCGGCACGCGCAAGGGGCTGTGGTGCCTCACGAGCGACAAGGCGCGGCGCACCTGGCGGCTCTCCGGGCCGACGATGCTCGGCTGCGTGGTGCACCACGTGCGCCTGGACCCGCGCGACAAGAAGACCGTGCTGATGGCCTCGCGCACGGGACACCTGGGCCCGACCATCTTCCGCTCGGCCGACAAGGGCCGCACCTGGAAGGAGGCCACGAAGCCCCCGGCCTTCGCCAAGGTCCCCGAGGGCCAGACCGGGTGGGTGGTCGATCACACCTTCTGGCTCACGCCCGGGCACGCGAGCGAGCCCGGCGCGTGGTGGGCCGGGACGTCGCCGCAGGGCCTCTTCCGCTCGGCCGACGGCGGCGTCACGTGGGAAGGCGTGCCGGGCTTCAACGAGAACCCCATGCGCGAGAAGTGGTTCGGGGGCCTGAAGGACCAGACCCCCGACGGCGGCAAGATGCACTCGATCTTGATCGACCCGCGCGACAAGCGGCACATGTACATCGGCATGTCCGGCGGCGGCGTGTTCGAGAGCGTGGACCAAGGCGCGACCTGGAAGCCGCTCAACAAGGGCTGCCTGGCGCTCTTCCAGCCCGACCCCGATCCCGAGTACGGCCACGACCCGCACGACGTGAAGTTGCACCCGCTCCAGCCCGATCGGCTCTACCAGCAGAACCACTGCGGCATCTACAAGATGGACCGACCCACGGCCCGCTGGGAGCGCATCGGGACGACCATGCCCAAGCAGGTGGGCGACATCGGCTTCCCGATCGTGCTCCACCCCCGCGATCCCGACACGCTCTGGGTCGTGCCGATGGACGGGCAAGCCGTCTGGCCGCGCACGAGCCCGCAGGGCAAACCCGCCGTGTTCATGTCGCGCAACGCCGGCAAGAGCTGGAAGCGCCAGGACGCCGGGCTGCCCAAGAGCCAGGCCTGGTGGACGGTCAAGCGCCAGGCATTCGCGGGCGACAGCCGCGACCCCGTCGGCCTCTACTTCGGCACCACCAGCGGCGAGATCTGGGCCTCGCGCGACGAGGGCACGCGCTGGACCCCCATCGCGCGCCACCTCCCACACGTCTACTCCATCACCGTCGCGGAGTACTAGCCCAACCGTCGGCACCGATGCGCGTGTTCCTCTCCACGCACTTCCAGTCCTACAGCGGCGGCAAGGGCGCCGTGGAGGGCCGCGGCGCGACCGTCGCCGACGTGCTCGCCGACCTCGAGCGCCAGTTCCCCGGCCTGCGCTTCCGTGCCATCGACGAGCAAGACCACGTGCGCCGCCACGTGAAGCTCTACGTCAACCTCACCTCGATCGAGGACCTCGCCACGCCCGTGGGCCCCTCCGACGAGCTGCACCTGCTCGGAGCGCTCTCCGGCGGGTAGGCGCACGCACCCGCCATCGACCAGCCGCGCCCGGGATGTCCCCCGCCCTCAGGCCCAGAGCGCGCTGATCGGCAGGACGGCGCGGCGATCGCCGAGAGACACGGGTTCGGGCACGTGCGCCAGGACCACGCCGTTCACGAATCGCGCCCCCAGCCGATCACGCAGCAGATCGAGCGACCGGAAGTCGGCGGTCCCCACCGCCGAGCCGGCCTTGACCTCGATCCCTGCGACGCGTCCGTCGGCAGCCTCGAGGACCAGATCCACCTCGGGGCCGTTGTGGTCGCGGTAGTGGTGGATGGCGATACCCAGCTCGCTCCACGAGCACTGCTTCCACAGCTCGCCCAGGACGAAGGACTCGAGCAGCGGTCCGCGCGCGCGATGCAAGGGGTCCGCGAGCGCCGTCGGCGTGGCCCGCACCAGGTGCGCGGCCAAGCCGCTGTCCACCAGGTGGAGCTTGGGGTGCTTCGTGACCCGCGACGTGAGGTTGCGCGACCAGGCCGGCACGCGCCGCAGCAGATAGACGGCCTCCAGGAGCGGGAGGTAGCTGGCGAGGGTCGAGCGCGCCAGACCCAGCTCGTTGCCCATGTCCGCCACGTTCAAGGTCTGGGCGGTCCTCGCCGCCAGCAGCCGCAGGAGGTCGAGGAGCAGGGCACCGTGCTGGACCTGGGTCAGGTCCCGGACATCGCGCTGGAGCAGCGTGCGAATGTAGCCGTCGAACCAGCGCTGACGTGGTCCCGCCTTCGCGGCTCGCACCGCAGGGTACCCACCGCTGCAGAGCAGCTCGAAGAGGTCGCCGCGCGTCAACGGCTCGGGCTTGAGCCTGCGAAGCTCCGCCGGCTCATCGAAGAGGCGAGCCAGGAACACTTCGCGCCGCCCCCGCAGCTCGCCCTGGGAGAAGGGCCAGAGTTCGACGATCTGCACGCGGCCGGCGAGAGACTCGGAGAGACGCGGCACGGTCAGGTACTGGGTGGAGCCCGTCAGCAGGAACCGTCCGGGGCGGCCAGGACGATCGACCGCGCGCTTGATCGCGCGGAGGAAGTCATCCCCGGCACGCTGGAACTCGTCCACCACGAGGGGCGGACGGACGGCGAGGAACGCCTCCGGGTCCTGCCGCGCCGCCGCCAGCTGGAGGGGATCGTCGAGGCTGCGGTACGTGCCGCCCCGCGCTTGAGCGATGCGCCGCACCAGGGAGGTCTTGCCGACCTGGCGCGGCCCGAGGAGCGCGACCACGCGACTCTCGCGCAGCGCGCGCTCGACGAGGGGTTGCGCGTGTCGATCGATCCACGGAGGCTCGCCGGGGCGGGGCATCGCCGGATCGTATCAGATTCTGTCATAAATACTGCGTCGTTTCTGACGTTTTTGCTGCTCCGCGTACGGCGGACCTGCGTCGGACGGCGACCGCCCAGGCGGGACCGAGCCCCCACCCCCCAGGGGACGCGCGCGGCGAGCTCGCGGCGCTCCTGCGCCCCGCTAAGGTAGCGCGCCATGCGCGTTCCGGCCCTCCTCGCTGTCTTGCTGCTGGTGCTGGCCCCGGGCTGCCGCTCGAGGCTGCCGGTGGACCGACCGCCGGCGGTCCCGTCCACGCCGGTCGCGACGCAGGTGCAGGTCGAGTACTACCAGATCAGCGACGGCTGAGAGATGTGCAAGCGCGTGATCCGCGCCGTGCGCGCGGTGCTCGAGGAGGAACGCTACGTCGGCCGCCTGGGCTTCGAGGTCTACCCCTGGGAGCACGACAAGAGCTCCGAGGCGCGCGACCGCTACGAGTTCGGGCCGGACAAGCACGGTCTCGTCGTGCTCAGCCCCGACGGTCGCCTCCTGACGCTGCGCCCGGGGCACAGCTACGGGGCGCCGGAGATCCGCTCGGACTTCGACACGGCGCTCGCACCCCCCACGCGCTAGGAACGAACGCCGCAGAGTCCCGCCCTCGGTGGCTTCCCTGGAACGCCAGGCTCCATCCTGGCTCTCCCGCGTTCGTCGCCGCCTCCCCCCATCACCTCGGGCCTCTTGGGCCGCCCCGGGAACGCCAGGCTCCAGCCTGGCTTCCCTGAGAAGGCCGATCTTGTCAAGCG
>JANOFW010000297.1:0-1957 GCA_031413835.1 Planctomycetia bacterium | reverse complement strand
GCCGGGCCCAACGCGGCCGGCCCGCGCCGGCTCGACCTGGACCCGGCCCTCTCGACCGGCGACCGCGAGTTTGCCCGACGGCGGCGCTTCCATGTGGTCCATCGCCGCGACTTCATGCGCCGCTTCGAGACCCTGGTGAAGGAGACCCGCCCCCTGGCCGAGGGCCGCGGCACGGGCTTCCTCTTCTGCCCCCACATGTGGCTTGTCCCCAGCCTCCTACGCGACGGCGGGGGGGCAGCCACACCCGTGGGACGGCCCTTCCAGAGGGTCTTCGCCCCACGCCTGCGGCGCTACCTGGGCATGCTGCTGCGCGCCCTGCAGGTGGACGTCGTCTTCTGGGAGGATGCGATCGGCTGGCCCGATCTGCGGCGCGTGCTGGGCGTGGCCTTCGAGTGCTACGACCAGGGGCGCTTGCCGCTACGAGCGCGCCACTTCATCGGTGTGCCCCGCGTGCGCGTGGTGATCCAGGAGGAGGACGGCCCGGGCACCCCGCCCCGCGAGCAGGTCCCGGGCGTGCCGCGGGCCCCCGTAGGCAGCGGCGCGCGCGTGCTGGTGATCCTGCGCGACCGCGGAGGCTCGACGGAGCGCGCCGAGAGCCAAGCGCCCTCCGACCGGCGCCCCATCCCCCTCACGTTCTAGACCGGATCGCCGGACTCTTCTTTTCCAGACCTTCACGGGCGCCTGAAAAAGCCGGGGAACACCCGGCCCGATGCGGGTACCTTCGACGCTGCCTTGAGCGCGGGTGGGAGGCAGGCCTCCCCAGTCCCCCGGGCTCATGGCAGGAGGCAATCGTCATGCGCAAGGTTCTCATCGTCCTGTTCCTCGCTCTGGCCGGCGTCAGCAGCTCGGGTTGCACGGGTGGCTGCTCCACCTGCGGCGGTCGCTAGTCCCCACGTCGCTCACCTCGGAGTCATCCGCCATGCGTCGAGTCATGATCGCGCTTTTCCTGCTCACGGCAGGCGCGGCCTTCCAGGGCTGCCGGAACGGCTGAGTGGGCGGCCGTTGTGCGGTGCCGTCGGCATCGCCCGCCTCGCCCGGAAGCCAGCAGACCGTCTGGTCCCCCGTAGACCGTTCCACGCTGCGCTAGTCGGCGCCTTGGGCGCCGGCCGCAAGACATGAGGATCGATGCCACCACGCTCGATGCGCGTGGGGCTTATCGCCTCATGATCGCCTGCCTGGTCCCCCGCCCCATCGCGTGGACCAGCACGCTGGCGGCCGACGGCACGCCCAACCTGGCGCCCTTCTCGTACTTCGGCGGCGTCTGCTCGAAGCCCCCCACCGTGATGGTGAGCGTGGGCCGCCGGCGCTCGGGCGAGCGCAAGGACACGGCGACGAACCTGCTCGCCACGCGCGAGGCGGTGATCCACATCCCCGATCGGGCCCACGCGCAGCAGATGGTGGCCTCGAGCGCCGAGGTCGGCCCCGAGGTGGACGAGTTCTCCCTCGCCGGCCTCACGAAGCTCGCCTCCGAGCGCGTCAAGCCCTGGCGCGTGGCCGAGGCCCCCATCGCCCTGGAGGTCGTCCTCGAGCAGCACCTCGAGGTCGGTGCCGGCCCCGTGGACGTCTTCCTGTTGCGCGTGTTGCTCTTCCACCTCGACGACGCGCTGCTGGTGGACGGCCTGCCCGACGCCACCAAGCTGGCGGCGGTGGGTCGTCTTGGGGGCGAGCTCTACTGCGACACGGCGGCGCCGTTTCGCGTGCCCCGCCCCGGCTAGCCGCCGGCGTCACAGAACGGGCCGGTCGCTCACCAGGGCCAGGTCGTTCATCACCTGCCAGAGGGCCGCGGCGGCCTCCTTGACGTTGGCGGCCGCCGAGGGCGGCAGGTCCTCGTGGAGCAGGGCCTTGAGCCCCTCGTAGGCCGCCAGCAGGCGTTGCTCCGTGGGGGTCAGGGGGCGGCCCAGCAGGTCCTTGGCGGGAGTGCTCATCGCCCGGCTCCCTTCACGACGCGCTCGTCCTT
>JANOFW010000296.1:0-13753 GCA_031413835.1 Planctomycetia bacterium | reverse complement strand
CTGAAAATGTTGTTGGTGCTCATCATCAGCGTATGGGCCTCGACCTGGGCCTCGATGGAGAGCGGCAGATGCACCGCCATCTGGTCGCCGTCAAAATCGGCATTGAAGCCCTTGCAGACCAGCGGGTGCAGTTTGATGGCGTTGCCTTCCACGAGCACCGGCTCAAACGCCTGAATGCCCATGCGGTGCAAGGTCGGCGCCCGGTTGAGCAGCACCGGGTGATTGTAGATCACCTCCTCGAGGATATCCCAGACTTCCTCGTCCTTGCGTTCCAGCATCTTCTTGGCCGACTTGATCGTATCGGCATGCCCCAATTCCTTCAGCCGGCGAATGATGAACGGCTGGAACAGTTCCAACGCGATCTTCTTGGGCAGACCGCACGACATTCGGTCGTGGTCGTTCGGCGAGGTCAAGAAGCCCGAGACGATCAACTACCGCACGTACCGCTCCGAGAAGGACGGCCTCTTCTGCGAGAAGATCTTCGGCCCCGAGCGCGACTGGGAGTGCGCCTGCGGCAAGTACAAGGGCATCAAGCACAAGGGCATCATCTGCGACCGCTGCGGCGTGAAGGTCACGCACAGCCGCGTACGTCGCAAGCGCATGGGCCACATCAGCCTGGCCGCGCCCATCGTGCACATCTGGTTCTTCAAGGCGATGCCGTCGCGCCTGGGCACGCTGCTCGACATGAAGACGTCGAGCCTCGAGCGCGTCATCTACTTCCAGGACTACGTCGTCATCGACAAGGGCGAGACGCCGCTGACCGACCGCCAGCTCCTGACCGAGGAGCAGTTCCGCGAGGCGCGCGAGAAGTACGGCGACTCGTTCCAGGCGGGCATGGGCGCGGAAGCCGTCAAGGCCATGCTGTCCAAGTTCGACATGGAGAAGCTGGCCGTCGAGCTGCGCGCCGACCTCGAGCAGACGCGCAGCAAGCAGAAGGCGAAGGACATCCTCAAGCGCCTGCGCACCGTCGAGAGCCTGCGCGACTCCGGCAACCGTCCCGAGTGGATGGTCTTCGACGTCATCCCCGTCATCCCGCCCGACCTGCGGCCGCTGGTGCTGCTCGACTCGGGCAACTTCGCCACGAGCGACCTCAACGACCTCTACCGGCGTCTGATCAACCGCAACAACCGCCTCAAGAAGCTGCTCGACCTCAACGCTCCCGAGGTGATCATCCGCAACGAGAAGCGGATGCTGCAACAGTCAGTCGACGCGTTGTTCGACAACGCGCGCTGCCGCCGCAGCGTGCTCGGCTCGAGCAACCGGCCGCTCAAGTCCCTGACCGACATGATCAAGGGCAAGCAGGGCCGCTTCCGCGAGAACCTGCTGGGCAAGCGCGTCGACTACAGCGCGCGCTCCGTGATCGTCGTCGGCCCCGACCTCAAGCTGCACCAGTGCGGCATGCCGAAGAAGATCGCGCTGGAGCTCTACCAGCCGTTCATCATCCGGCGCCTCAAGGAGCTGGGCTACGCCGACACGATCAAGTCGGCCAAGAAGATGCTCGAGCGCAAGGACGAGGAGGTCTACGACATCCTCGAGGAGGTCACGCGCCAGCACCCGGTGCTGCTCAACCGCGCGCCGACCCTGCACCGCATGGGCATCCAGGCCTTCGAGCCGATCCTCATCGAGGGCCACGCGATCCGCCTGCATCCCCTGGTCTGCACCGGCTTCAACGCCGACTTCGACGGCGACCAGATGGCGGTGCACCTGCCGCTCTCCTACGAGGCGCAGATCGAGGCGACCACGCTGATGTTGAGCACCAACAACATCTTCTCGCCGGCGCACGGCAACCCCGTGATCGCGCCGTCGCAGGACATCGTGCTCGGCATCTTCTACCTCACCGTCGAGCACGGCAAGAGCGCCGAGAAGTCCCGCGCCTGTGCCGACCGCAACGAGGTGTTCCTCGGCTACGGCGAGGGGAAGTTCAGCGTCCACGACATCATCCGCCTCAAGCTCGCCGAGGGCACGATCGTGGCCCAGGCTCCGGGCAAGTGGGAGCCGGCATCGCGCGTCACCACCACCGTGGGGCGCGTGCTGTTCAACGACATCCTGCCGCTCGGGATGCCCTTTTACAACTACTCGCTGAACAAGAAGAACCTCAACGGCCTGATCAGCGACTGCCACAAGCTGCTCGGTCGCGGTGCCACGCTGCGCCTGCTCGACGACATCAAGGATGTCGGCTTCAAGGCCGCCACCCGCGCGGGCCTGTCGTTCGCCAAGAACGACATGCGCGTGCCCGAGTCGAAGAAGGACATCATCGGCGCGGCCGAGCTTGAGGTGGCCGAGATTCAGCGGCACCTCAAGCGCGGCGAGATCACGCGCGGCGAGTGCTACAGCAAGATCATCGACACCTGGACCCGCGCCCGCGAGGACCTGGGCGCGGTCATGATGACCACGCTGCGGCACGACACCCGCGACGACAAGCCCTACCTCAACCCCATCTTCGCCATGGCCGAGTCGGGCGCGCGCGGCAGCATCGAGCAGATCCGCCAGCTGGCCGGCATGCGCGGCCTGATGGCCAAGCCGAGCGGCCGGATCATCGAGACGCCCATCAAGTCGAACTTCCGCGAGGGACTGCGCGTCCTGGAGTACTTCTCCAGCACGCACGGCGCGCGCAAGGGCTTGGCCGACACGGCGCTCAAGACGGCCGACTCGGGCTACCTGACGCGCAAGCTGAGCGACGTGGCCCAGAACGTGGTCATCACGATGCACGACTGCGGCACGGTCAACGGCATCTCCAAGGGCGTGATCTACAAGGGCGACAAGCTCGAGGTCTCGCTGGCCCAGGCCGTCCGCGGCCGCGTCGCGCGCGACACCATCATCGACGTCGTCACCGACGAGGTGGTGGTGCGCGAGAGCGAGCTGATCACCGACGAGATCGGCAAGCGCATCGAGGCCATGGGCTACGAGAAGGTGCGGGTGCGCTCGGCCCTCACCTGCGAGGCGGTCACCGGCAACTGTCAGCTGTGCTACGGCATGGACCTCTCGCGCGGTCGGCTCGTGGAGCTCGGCCTCGCGGTGGGCATCATCGCCGCCCAGTCGATCGGCGAGCCCGGCACGCAGCTCACGATGCGTACCTTCCACATCGGCGGCACGGCCACCCGCGGCGTCGAGGAGTCGGAGGTGCGCGCCAGCCAGTCGGGCCGCGTGCGCTACGCCGGCCTCAACGTGGTCGTGGGCCCCTCGGGCGATCGTGTGGCCATCACGCGCAACGGCGAGATCCTGCTGCTCGACGCCAAGGATCGCGAGCTCGACCGCTACGGGGTGCCGCTGGGCGGCCTGCTCAAGGTGGAGGACGGCGCGCTGGTCAAGGAGAAGGCCGTCCTGCTTACCTGGGACCCCTTCAACATCCCGATCCTGGCCGAGCGCGAGGGCAAGGTCCGCTTCGACGACATCGTCGAGAACCGGACCCTGCGCGAGGAGATCGACCCGGGCTCCGGCGTGCGCCGCCGCGTGATCATGGAGCACAAGGGCGACCTGCACCCGCAGATCATCGTCGAGGACGACAAGGGCACGCCGATCGCCCTCTATCCCATCTCCGAGAAGGCGCACCTCTCGGTGGAGCAGGGGCAGCGGGTGGTGCCCGGCTCGCTGCTCGCCAAGACGCCGCGCGAGATCACCGGCACGCAGGACATCGTGGGCGGCCTGCCCCGCGTCACCGAGGTCTACGAGGCCCGCAAGCCCAAGGAGCCGGCGACGCTCGCGGAGATCGACGGCATCGTCGAGCTGGGCGAGAAGCGCCGCGGCAAGCGCAGCATCCTGGTCAAGGCCGAGGGCGGACAGGTGGTGGAGCACAGCGTGCCCCACGGCAAGCACCTGCGCGTCCACTCCGGTGACCGCGTGCGCGCCGGCGACGCCCTGGTGGACGGGCCGCTGGTGCCGCACGACATCCTGCGCATCTCGGGCATCGAGGCGCTGCAGGACTATCTGCTGCGCGAGGTCCAGAACGTCTACCGCAGCCAGAACGTGACCATCGACGACAAGCACCACGAGATCATCGTGGCGCAGATGCTCCGCAAGGTGCGCGTGGACGACCCGGGCGACACCGACCTGCTGCCGGGCGCCGTGGTGGACAAGTTCCGCTTCCGCAAGAAGAACCAGAAGGTCATGCAGTCGGGCGGCAAGCCGGCGCGCGCCGAGCCCCTGCTGCTGGGGATCACAAAGGCCTCGCTGCAGAGCGAGTCCTTCATCTCGGCCGCCTCCTTCCAGGAGACCACCAAGGTGCTCACCCAGGCCGCCCTGGCGGGCCGTGTGGACCACCTGGTGGGGCTCAAGGAGAACGTGATCCTGGGCCACCTGATCCCGGCGGGCACCGGCTTCAAGGTCTACGCCAAGACCCGCGTCCAGAAGAACATCCCGCTCGAGGAGTCGGTGGCCGGCTTCGCCGAGATGCCCGAAGACCTCGAGGCCTTGAAGGAGCTCAAGGAGCTCCTCGGTGGGGGTGAAGCGTCGACGCCGGCCTCCTAGGCTGCCCGCGCGGCCCCGCCCTCCCCCCGTCCGCCCCCTCGGCCTGACCCTGCGTCCCGCCCGAAATGCCCCGCCGGGCCGCCCCCGCGGGTCGTCTCGGAAACCCTTACTATCCCTTCCCGCCCCTCGGCTACGCTCAGGGGCTGACCCTCGGAATCGTCCATGCCCACGATCAATCAGCTGGTGCGAAACGGCCGCAAGCAGCAGTACGGCCGCACCAAGAGCCCCGTGCTCCAGCAGTGCCCGCAGAAGCGTGGGGTGTGCCTCTCGGTGCGCACCATGACGCCCAAGAAGCCGAACTCGGCCCTGCGCAAGATCGCGCGCGTGCGCCTCTCAAACAACCGCGAGATCACCGCCTACATCCCGGGCGAGGGGCACAACCTCCAGGAGCACAGCATCGTGCTGGTGCGCGGCGGCCGCGTGCGCGACCTCCCCGGCGTGCGCTACCACATCATCCGCGGCACGCTCGACGCATCGGGCGTCGAGGGGCGCAAGCAGCAGCGCTCCAAGTACGGTCAGAAGAAGGGCAAGTAATGGCCGGCAAGTACTACGAGAGCTTCGAGGGCCTCCTCAAGCCGGATCCCGTCTACGGCGACGCTCACGTCGCCAAGTTCATCTCGTGCATGATGCGCGACGGCAAGCGCTCGCTCGCCCAGAGCATCTTCTACGACGCTCTCGCCCTGGTGCAGGAGCGCGTGAAGGACCGCGAGCCGCTCGACGTCTGGCGCGGCGCGGTCGAGAACATCAAGCCGATGGTGGAAGTGCGCAGCAAGCGCGTCGGCGGCGCCAACTACCAGGTGCCCGTCGAGGTCAGCCCCAAGCGCCAGCGCGCGCTCGCCTACCGCTGGCTGCTCGAGGCCGTGCACGGCCGCAAGGGCAAGGCCGCGCACAAGGCCCTGGCCGAAGAGCTGGTCGCCGCCTTCAACAAGGAGGGCGGCGCGGTCCTCAAGCGCGACAACACGCACAAGCAGGCCGAGGCCAACAAGGCTTTCGCCCACTTCGCGTTCTAGTGACGTGGGTCAGCGCTTCCGGCGTGCCGCTGGGCGGCGCGCTGGGCTGCCGCACTGCTTGGCGAGCCGCGGCAAGCGCGGCTCGCGGCTCGGGCCACCGCGTCGTCCTCATGTAGACAGACTCGTGTGGCCAGGAGGCATGTCGTCCTCCGCGGCGGCCCTCCGCACCCCATCCAGCACGCCGGTGCGAAGCAGCCTGGGCTGCCAGGAATGCTGCCTCGCATGTAGGCGAGCGGAGGGCAGGGACCCAGGCCTGCTGTGCGCAGGTCGCTCGCCTGCCGAGATCGCATCGAAGTGATGTAGAGACGGAATGGCACGACCTCCGAGGGCGTCCGACGGCGATCGGGCACGCCTATCGGTCCCGACCTCCGATCGCGGCGCCTGCGCCATTCCGTCGGTAGACTCGGGAGCGTGCCAGCCCCCGACCTCTCCCGCATCCGGAATTTCGGCATCATCGCCCACATCGACGCGGGCAAGACCACGGTCTCGGAGCGCATCCTCTACTACACGGGCAAGGAACACTCGATGGGCGAGGTCCACGAGGGTTCTGCCAAGATGGACTACCTCCCCGAGGAGCAGGAGCGCGGCATCACGATCACCGCCGCCGCCACCACCATCGCCTGGCGGGAGCACGTCCTCAACCTGATCGACACCCCGGGCCACGTGGACTTCACGGCCGAGGTGGAGCGCAGCCTGCGCGTGCTCGACGGCGCGGTGGTGGTGTTCGACGCGGTCAGCGGCGTGGAGGCGCAGTCGGAGACCGTCTGGCGCCAGGCCGACCGCTACGACGTGCCGCGCCTGTGCTTCGTCAACAAGATGGACCGCGGGGGGGCGGACTTCGAGGCGACGCTCGAGTCGATCCGTACGCGCCTGGGAGCCACGATCGCCGTGGCCAGCCGCCCGGTGGGGGCGGGCGACGCCTTCACGGGCGTCCTCGACCTTGTCTCCCGCGAGCTCGTGCGCTTCGCCGGCGAGCAGGGCCGTACGGTCACGCGTGAGCCGGTTCCGGCGCAGCTCCACGAGGAGCTCGAGCTGCACCGCGGCGAGCTCGTCGAGGCGGTGGCCGACCACGACGACGTGCTGGCCGAGCGCTACCTGGCGGGCGGCGAGGTGGACGCGGTCAGCCTGCGCGCCGGATTGCGGCGCGCGACGCTCTCCGCCCGGCTCTTCCCGGTGCTCTGCGGGGCGGCGCTGCGCAACATCGGCGTGCAGCCCTTGCTGGACGCCGTGGTGGACTACCTCCCCAGCCCGCTGGACGTGGGGACGGTGGAGGGGCACGACCCGGAGCGGCCCGACCGGCGCATCGACATCGCGCCCGATCCGGGAGCGCCCGTCTGCGCGCTGGCGTTCAAGATCCTCACCGACGCCCACGGCGACCTCACCTTCGTGCGCCTCTACGCGGGCACGCTCGAGCAGGGCCAGGGGCTCTACAACCCGCGTCTGGGGAAGCACGAGCGGGCGATGCGCCTCGTGCGCCTGCACGCCAACGAGCGCGAGCCGGTCGAGCGGGCGACGGCCGGCGACATCGTCGCGCTGGTGGGCCTGAAGGCCACGGCCACCGGCGACACCCTCTGCGACAAGGCGCGGCAGGTGACCCTGGAGCCGATCCGCTTCCCCGTGCCGGTCCTCTCGATGGCCATCGAACCGCGCACGAACGCCGATCGTGACCGGCTCAACGAGGCCCTGGCGCGGCTCGGACGCGAGGACCCGACCTTCCTGATCACGCAGCACGAGGAGACCGGCCAGACGATCATCGCCGGCATGGGGGAGCTGCACCTGGAGGTGCTGAAGAACCGCCTGACGCGCGACTTCGGCATCCAGGCCAACGTGGGCGCTCCGCGGGTCTCCTACCGCCAGACGGTCGCGGGGACGGCCGAGGTCACGCAGCGCTTCGAGCGCCTGATCGGCGGCCGGCCGCAGCAGGCCCTGGTGCGCCTGCGCGTCGAGGCGCTGGGGCCTGGGAGCGGGCTGGTGGTCGAGAACGCCGCCCCGCCCACGGAGCTCGAGGCGCGCTACGCCGTCGCGGCCGTGGAGGGGACCCGCTTCGCGGCGCTGGGCGGCATGGGCTTCCCGATGGTGGATGTGAGGGCCACCCTGCTGGGGGGGCGCGCCCACGAGACCGAGAGCAGCGAGACGGCCTTCTCGGCGGCTGGCGAGAAGGCCTTCCAGGCGGCCGCCGACAAGGCCGGCCTGGTGCTGCTCGAGCCGGTCATGCGCATCGAGGTGACCACCCCCAGCGAAAGCGTCGGCCCCGTCACGAGCGACCTGGTGCGTCGCGGGGCTGTGCTCGACGGGACCGACCTGCGCGGGGACCTGCGGGTCATCCGCGGCTCGGTGCCGCTCTCCCGGATGTTCGGCTACAGCACGGCCGTGCGCTCGCTCACCCAGGGCCGCGCGAGCTACAGCATGGAGCCGGCAGGCTTCCTGCCCGCTCCTCCCGAGGTGGCCAAGAGCCTGCTGCTCACCTGATCCAGGTGGGCTGAGACGGCGGGGGAGCCGAGCGAGGGCCGAGTAGGGTCTTGTTCGTGTCCATCCAGGAGCCCTGGGCAGACCTGTTTTCGGGCACGAACGGAGCGAGAACGCCCCCGCCATCGCTTGGGGACCGAGGGTCCGGGAGTACCTTCCGCCACTTCCGCATCGTTTCCCCGTTGCGTGTCCGTCCGGACAGACCTTCGGGGCAGGCGAGGCGGAGGCCTCGGTTCCCTTCGTTGCCCCGCCCGTCCGCCGTCCACGGGCTCCAGGACCCTCACGATGCTCACGCAGAACATCAAGATCCGCATGGAGGCCTACGACCACGAGGCCCTCGACAAGAGCGCGGCCGAGCTGGTCGACACGGCCAAGCGCACCGGCGCCCGCGTGACGGGACCGGTCCCCCTGCCGACGCGGATCGAGCGCTACACGGTGCTGCGCTCGCCCCACATCGACAAGAAGAGCCGCGAGCAGTTCGAGATCCGCACCCACAAGCGCATCCTGTTCATCTCCGAGCCCACGGCCAAGACGATCGACGCGATCTCGAAGCTGAACCTGCCGGCCGGCGTGGACATCCGGATCAAGGTCTGAGCCCATGACCTCCACCGCGCCCTCCTCCTCCCCCGCGCCCTCCCCCTCCCGCGCTGCCAAGGCGCGCACCGCCGTCGAGCCTCAGGTCTCCGTGAGGTCGCTGCGCAATGGCAAGGTCGCCCAGACCGAGCTCGACACGGCGTTCCTGACCGGCGCGCGGCGCCCCGCGGTCCTGCGCGAAGCCGTCCTCATGTACGAGGCCAACCTGCGCGTCGGCACCGCGAACACGAAGACGCGCGCCGAGGTGGCCGGCTCCACGAAGAAGCTCTACAAGCAGAAGCACACGGGACGGGCGCGTCACGGCGACAAGAAGGCGCCCTCCTTCCGCAAGGGCGGCGTGGCCCACGGCCCGCACCCGCGCGACTACCGTCAGCACCTGCCGCGGCGCGCCAAGGTCCAGGCCCTGCGCGTGGCCTTGGCCGGCAAGGCCGCCGACGACCAGCTTCTGCGCTGGGAAGGCGCCGCGTTGGCCAAGCCCTCGACCAGGGCCGTGGTGGACGCGCTGGCGAGCCTGGGCGCGCAGGGCGGCGCGCTGCTCGTGGCTGCGGGCGCCGTGGACAAGAACCTGCTGCTCTCGGTGCGCAACCTCGAGCGCGTGCGCGCCCTGCCGGCCTCCGACGTGAGCGCCCACGACCTGGTGGCGCACCGCTGGACGGTGCTGCTCGACGGCGGCTTCGAGGCGCTGCGTGACCGGCTGGCCGTGGCGCCCGCCGGGGAAGGGGAGGCGTCGTGAGGGTCCCGACCATCCAAGAGGTCCTGCGGCGGCCGTTGGTGACCGAGAAGTCCCTGGCGCGCGCCGAGCGCCGCCACACCTACACCTTCGAGGTGGCCCCGGGGGCCAACAAGGTCCAGATCCGCGACGCCGTCCAGAAGGTGTTCAAGGTCACGGTCACGGGCGTGCGCACGCAGCTCGTACACGGCAAGGTCCGTCGCATGGGCCGCTATGTCGGTCGCACCGCCGACTGGAAGAAGGCCATCGTCAGCCTCAAGCAGGGCGACTCGATCGAGTTCGTCTAGGACCGGAGAGAGGAACGACCCCATGCCCATCCGGCGCGTACGACCGACGTCCAACGGACGTCGCTCCATCACCTTCCTCGACACCAGCGACCTGACGAAGGGCAAGCAGCCCGAGCGCAGCCTCGTCGAGGGCCTGCGCAAGCACGGTGGCCGCAACAACCGGGGCCGCGTCACCGTGCGCTTCCGCGGCGGTGGCTCGCGACGCCTCTACCGCAAGGTGGACTGGCTGCGCCGCGACAAGGACGGCGTGCAGGCGAAGGTCATCGCCCACGAGTACGACCCCAACCGCAACGCCCGTCTGCACCTGCTCGAGTACGCCGACGGCGACCGCCGCTACGTGCTCGCCACGCACGGCGTGGAGGTCGGGCACGTGGTCACCAGCGGCCCCACGGCGGAGGCCAAGGCGGGCAACTGCCTGGCGCTGGAGTCGATCCCCGTGGGCCTGCAGGTCCACAGCCTCGAGCTCACGCCCGGTCGGGGCGCGCAGATCGCTCGCGGAGCCGGAGCGACCGTGACCCTCTCCGGCAAGGAGGGCGACTGGGCCATCGTCACGCTGCCGTCGAGCGAGATGCGCCGCGTGCTCCTGACCTGCCGCGCCACGGTCGGCCAGGTGGGCAACGTCGACGCCAACCTCGTCGTCTGGGGCAAGGCCGGCCGCACGCGCTGGAAGGGTCGCCGGTCGCACGGTCGCGGCTGCGCGCAGAACCCTGTGAGCCACCCGATGGGCGGCGGCGAGGGCCGGCGCAACGGCGGCCGTCACCCGGTCTCGAAGTGGGGCGTCCTGAGCAAGGGCGGCAACACCCGCGACGAGAAGAAGTCGTCCAACCGGCGCATCATCCGCGGTCGCAAGCGCGGCCCGCGCGTGGGGAGGTAGCCCATGGGCCGCAGCGTCAAGAAGGGTCCGTTCATCGACGAGCGCCTCATGGGGCGCATCGAGAAGCTCAATGAGTCGGGCCGCAAGGAGCCGCTCAAGACCTGGTCGCGGCGCTGCTCCATCGTCCCCGAGTTCGTGGGCCATACGTTCATGGTGCACAACGGGCGCGTCTTCCTGCGCGTCTACGTGACCGAGGACATGGTCGGCCACAAGCTCGGCGAGTTCGCCCCCACGCGCCTGTTCCGGGCGCACACGATCGCCTCCGCCAAGGTCGAGCCGGCCACCCCGGCCGCGGAGTAGGAGCAGGTCCATGGCATCGCGCTCTCCCCAGAAGCCCGGCTCCTCGGCCAAGCCGAGGGGCGCCTCCCGGAAGGCCGCCCCCAAGGCGGCGCCGCAGGCGGCCGCGCAGGCTGTGCCGCCGGCGGCGGGCAGGCCCTCGGGCCCCAAGCGCTTCGCGGCCTCGTACATGGGCGCGCGCATCAGCGCGTACAAGGCCCGGCCCGTGATCGACCTGGTGCGCGGCAAGCCCATCGAGGTCGCCCTCAAGCTGCTCGAGTTCGAGCCGCGTCGGGCGGCGCCGATGATCCGCAAGGTGCTCAAGTCGGCGCTGGCCAACGCGGGCAACGACATGGACGTCAAGCTGCAGCGGCTCGTCGTGGTCGAGGCGCGCGTGGACGGGGGGCCCCTGCTCTCCGGCCGCAAGCGCTTCCGTCCGCGCGCCATGGGCCGCGCGTTCGCCATCATGAAGCGCACGAGCCACATCCGCGTGGCTCTCGCCGAGTCCGGCGGGAAGGAGTAGGCGTGGGACAGAAGATCAACCCGGTCAGCTTCCGGACGGGGATCTACCTCGACTGGGAGTCGCGCTGGTACGCCGGCAAGAAGGACTTCGCGCGCCTGCTCAAGGAGGATCGCCAGATCCGGACCTTCGTGCGCAAGGAGTTCCACGGCGCGGGCATCCCCAAGATCGAGATCGAGCGCAAGGCTGACGCCTTGCGCGTGATCGTGCACACGGCCAAGCCGGGCGTGCTCATCGGCCGCAAGGGCGTCAAGGCCGAGGACCTCAAGAAGCAGATCGAGCAGGTCACGGGCCGTCGCGTGAGCCTGGACATCATGGAGATCGCCAAGCCCGAGCTCGACGCCACGCTGGTCGCCCAGGGCGTATCCGAGCAGCTGGTCAAGCGCGCGGCCTACCGGCGCACGCTCAAGCGCGCGATCATGCAGACCATGGAGCGCGGCGCCCTGGGCGTGAAGCTCGTGATCGCGGGTCGCCTGGGCGGCTCCGAGATCGCGCGCGTCGAGAAGCAGTCGCAGGGCTCGATCCCGCTCTCGACCCTCAAGGCGGACATCAGCTACGGCACGGCGACGGCCCACACGACGTACGGCGCGATCGGCGTGAAGTGCTGGGTCTACCGCGGCACGTTGGCGTCTGCCCTGCCGAAGCTCGCCTCCGAGGGGACGGCCTGACATGGGTATGATGCCCAAGCGAGTGAAGTTCCGTAAGTCGCAGCGCGGCGTCATCCGCGGTCGCGCGATGCGCGGCAACACGGTCGCCTTCGGCGATTTCGGCCTGCAGGCGCTCGAGGGGGGCTGGCTCAAGGCCAACGTGCTCGAAGCCGGCCGCGTGGCCGCCGTGCGCGGCGCGCCCGAGGGCCGCGTCTACATCCGCGTGTTCCCCCACAAGTCCGTCACCTCGACCCCCGAGGAGACGCGCATGGGCACCGGCAAGGGCGAGCCCGACTACTGGTGCGCCGTGGTGAAGCCCGGTTCGATGCTCTTCGAGATCGGCGGCGGGATCGCCGAGACGGTGGCGCGGGAGACCCTCAAGAAGGTCGCCCACAAGCTGCCGATCCGGAGCCGGTTCGTGAAGCGGAGGGCGAAGCGATGAGGCCGCGCGACATCCGGCGCCGCGAGAGCGGCGACCTCGAGCAGGAGGTCAAGCACCTGCGCGATGAGATCTTCCAGAAGCGGTTCCACGGGCACAACGAGGACAAGGGCGACCGCGGCGCGATCCGTCGCAGCCGCCGTGACATGGCCCGCATCCTGACGGTGCTGGGCGAGCGTGCACGTGCGGCAGAGCCCGCCGGCAGCCGGGAGGCCAAGTAGCCATGGCGGACGCAGCACACGCACACGCAGGCCGGGCCGCCGAGGGCGGCGCCGCACGCTTGCCGCGTCGCACGGTGGTGGGGACGGTGATCTCCGCCCGCATGGCCAAGACCATCGTGGTCGAGACCGAGCACCTCCGGCCGCACGCGCGCTACGGCAAGTACCAGCGCCGGTCCACGACCTACAAGGCCCACGACGAGCAGGGCCAGGCGCAGCTCGGCGACCAGGTCGAGATCGCCTTCGCGCGACGCCTGAGCAAGACCAAGCACTGGCGCCTCGTGAGCGTGCTGCGCAAGGGCAAGGCCGAGGCCGTGCGCGGCGACGAGGATCGCGAGCGCGTCGCGACCCGTCCCGTGCAGCGCCCGGCGGCCCCTGTCGCCTCGGCCGCGCCCGGCGGCGCGGCTCCCGGCGCCTCCGGCGCCAAGGGAGCGTCGGCATGATCTTCATGCGCACATGGGTGGACGTGGCCGACAACAGCGGCCCGAAGCAGTGCCAGGGCATCAGGGTGCTGGGCCGCGGCAACCGGGCGTACGCCGAGGTGGGCGACGTGATCGTCGTCTCGGTGAAATCGGCCTTGCCCTCCTCGACGATCAAGCCCGGCGCCGTGGTGCGCGGGGTCGTGGTGCGCTCGCGCAACGTGGTGCGCCGCCAGGACGGTACCTACGTGCGCTTCGACAGCAACGCGATCGTGCTGATCAACGACGACAAGAGCCCTCGCGGGACGCGCGTGTTCGGCGCGGTCGCGCGTGAGCTGCGGCGGAAGGGTTTCACGAAGATCGTGAACCTCGCCGCGGAGGTGGTCTGATGACCCGGGTCCGTAGGGGTGACGTCGTGGCGGTGATGTCCGGCGAGGACAAGGGCAAGCGCGGCCGCGTGCTGCGCGTGCTTTCCGAGTCCGACCGGGTCGTGGTCGAGGGCATCAACCTGGTCCACAAGCACCTGCGCAAGAGCCAGCAGAATCCGCAGGGCGGCCGGATCCGCCGCGAGGCGCCGATCCACGCCTGCACGGTGATGCCCATCGATCCCTCGACCGACAAGCCCACGCGCGTGTCGAGCGCCGTGGTGGACGGCCGGCGCGTGCGCGTGGCCCGCAAGAGCCGTTCGGTGATCCCGACCCAGTCCACTGGAAAGACGGCGGCCACCGGCAAGACGGCGGCCACCGGAAAGACGGCGTCCACAGGCAAGGCCGCCGGCGCCGCGAAGGCCGCCACGGCCGGGGAGCAGG
>JANOFW010000295.1:0-20803 GCA_031413835.1 Planctomycetia bacterium | reverse complement strand
CGCACCAGGTCGTCTCCGCCAGGTCGGGGTCCAGGCCGCCGCCGACCGTGAAGCCGGCCTGGGGCTCCTGCACGCCCGCACCCGCCGCGTCGGGCAGGTGCATCGTGAAGAAGTAGCCCGAGCGGCTGACCTCGCCGTTGGCGTTGAGCACGCGGAAGGCGCCCGAGAGCACCGGGGGCACGAGGATGGCCGCCATGCGGCCCGGAGCGGCGCCCGACAGCTCGATGAAGCCGCCGTACTCGCCGGTACCGTCGTTGTCCTCGTCGGCCTTGGCCGACTGCTGGAACTGCGCCTGCGCGCTGATGATGTTACGAAGCGTTGCGATGCCAGCCGTCTCGTTGGCCGACAAGCGCGCGGCCAGGAGGTTGGGGATGGCGATGGCGGCGATGATCGCGATGATCGCGATCACGATCATGAGCTCAATGAGCGTGAAGCCAGACTGCTTGCGGGACATTCGATGCGTCTCCCAGGGATGGTTAGGAACAGAGCGGCCCAGACCCCGCCACGCCGCGGCCCCGCACACGCGGAGCCGTGGTCGACGTCGAGGGGCGGCAGCGGGCCCTCCGGCCCCCTCGACGCCGGAGCCCCGTCAGGGGCCGTACCGGCAGCCGACTCGACGCCTGGTGGGTGAGACCTGGCCCGAGTCGGGGGCCCTATCGCCAAGCCCCTGAGGGGGACTTGAGCGGAATCTTGCGCCGGCCCCCGGGGGCGGCGAACAACCCCCTACTTCGCCCGCAGGGCCGCCAGCCCGGGGCGCGTGCGCAGGGCCCGGGTGGTGGTCTCGGGGTCCACGGCCCGGGCGCGGTCGAGCGCGCTGCGGGCCCCGCTCTCGTCGCCCGCGGCCAGCAGGCCGTCCGCGCAGGCGAGCAGCGCCTCGATGTCGCCGCCCGCGAGCAGCCCCATGCGCTGCCATGCCACGCGCGCGGCCTCGGGCCCTCCCGAGGTGTCGAGCAGCAGCCAGCGCGTGGCCTCGAGCGCCGCGCCCGAGGGTTGCCAGGCGTCGAGCCCGAACCACGTCGGCGGCTCGAGCGGCAGGGGGCGCGGCAGCCGATCGAGGGCCGCGCCGAGGTCCGCGCGCGCGTTGGTCGAGCCGCCGCCGAGGGCGTCGGCCTGCGCACGCACCAGGACGGTCCAGATGGTCTCGGTCCAGCGGTTGAGCCTGGGCGTGGCGGGGAGGCGCTGTCGTGCGGCGACGGCGTCGCCCAGGTCCACGAGACACTGGGCCCACTCGAGGTCGGAGAGCCCGCTGGCGGCGGGGTCGATCTCGCGCGCCCGGCCGTAGGCGGCGTCCACGCCCACTCGGTCCTTGCGGTTGCGCGCGATCACGCCGCGCATCCGCTCGGCCCGCGCGCGCAACGCCGCGGGCAGCGAAGGGTCGGCATACTCGGCATCGAGGACCCTGAGCGCCTCGGGGCCGTTCGGGTCGGCCTGCAGGACCACCGGCAACGTCTCGAGCCGCGACCACAGGTAGGCGACGTGGTCCTCGCGGTCCTGCTCCTTGCGGCCGGCGAGCAGCCAGAACGCCAGCAGGGCCAGCGACAGGCCGAGGCCGTAGAGCAGCATCCGCGCCGCCACCGGATGGCGCTTGCGCCACCCGGCCGGCACGGCCAGCGGCGACGACGGGACGGCTGTCGAAGTCGTCATGACGTCCCTCTCTTCTACCTACAGAAGCGCTTGCTGCGAGCTCTTAGCGAGCGGCAAGCTGCTTCTGCAGCTCGAAGATCGGCAGGAACACCGACAAGCAGATCGTGCCGACCATCACGCCCATGACGGCGATCATGATGGGCTCGATCAGGCTCGTCAGCGCCTTCACCGTGGCTCGCACCTGCTCATCGTAGAACTCGCTGATCTTCTCGAGCAGCTGCTCGAGCGAGCCGGTCTTCTCGCCGATGCCGATCATGCGCGTCACCATGGGCGGGAAGACGGGGCTCTCCGACAGCGGGCGGGCGAGAGTGTCGCCCTGGCGCACGCTCTCGCGCGCCTTGATGACCGCGTCCTTGATGATGCGGTTGCCCGCCGTGTCCGCCACGATGTCCAGCGCGCCCAGGATGGGCACGCCCGACTTGAGCATGGTCGAGAAGGTCTTCGAGAAGCGCGACAGTCCCACCTTGCGGAACAGCGCCCCGAACACCGGCAGGCGCAGCATGAGCCAGTCCCAGTGTCGGCTGCCGCGGTCCGTGCGCTTGTAGACGTGCACCAGGAGGCCGGCGAGCACCATGGCGCCCATGATCATCGGCCAGTTCTCCTGCGTGAAGTCGGAGATGGCCAGGATGGCGCGCGTGAGTCCCGGCAGGTCCACCTCGAGGCTCGAGAAGACGTCCTTGAACTTGGGCACGATGCCCATCATCAGGAAGGCCGTGATGCCCATGATCATCACCAGCGAGACGACCGGGTAGGTCATGGCGCTCTTGATGTCGCGCTTGAGCCGTTGGGACGCCTCCATGTAGTCGGCGAGACGATCGAGGATGTCGTCGATCTGACCCGAGGCCTCGCCGGCCTTGATCATGCTCACGTAGACGTCGTTGAAGACCTTGGGGTGGCGCGAGATCGCCGTGCTCAGATCCTGTCCACCGCGCACCTCGCCGATCACGCGGTCGAGCAGCAAGGCGAACTGCTTGCTCTCGGCCTGCTCGTGCAGGATCTCGAGCGACTCGAGCATCGGGATGCCCGCCCCGATCATGGTGGCGAGCTGGCGCGTGAAGAGGACCGTCTCCTCCCTGCGGCGCACGCCCGGGCGCACGGCGAAGAGACCCCGCTTGGCGCCACTCGACACGGGCGCGGCCGGGGCGTCGGCCGCGGGCCCCGGCGACGAGCTCGTCTCGGTCGCGCGCCCGCCGCCGCCCTTGTCGTCGATCTTGAGCGGCATCAGGTTGCGCTTGCGCAGCTCCTCCACGAGCGCGGGCTGACTGCTCGCCTGGAGGCTGCCGCGCACCGTGCGGCCATCGGCTCCGATGGCGCTGTACTTGTAGTTCGGCATGGGCGCTACGCTCCGGTGGGCTCGGTCTGGACGGCGTCAGGCTTGTACGCTCGCTGCTCGCCGAGCGTGACACGCAAGACTTCTTCGATGCTGGTGTTGCCGCGCAGGGCGTTGAGCAGCGCGGCGCGACGCAGCGTGATCATGCCGTGCTCGATGGCCTTCGAGCGCACCTCGATGCTGCTGTGACCGTCCACGACCATGCGCTTGATGTCGTCGTTCATCGGCAGCGTCTCGAGGATCGCGAAGCGGCCCGCGTAGCCCTGGTTGCAGCGCGCGCAGCCCTTGGCGCGGAAGACGTCTCCCTTGGCGTCCACCTCGTCCTGCGTGAACCCCATCTGCAGCATGCGCTCCGGGGCGCACTTGTAGGCTTCCTTGCAGTGCGGGCAGACGCGGCGGATGAGGCGCTGGGCCGAGACCAGCAGCGTGGCCGAGGCCACCATGAAGGGGTCCACGCCCATGTCCACCATGCGCGTGATCGTGCCGGCGGCGTCGTTGGTGTGCAGGGTCGAGAGCACGAGGTGACCCGTCAGGGCCGCCTTGACCGCGATCTCGATGGTCTCCGTGTCGCGGATCTCGCCCACCATCACCACGTCGGGGTCCTGGCGCAGGATCGAGCGCAAGGCCGCGGCGAAGGTGAGCCCGCTCTTGACGTTCACCTGGACCTGGTTGAGGCCGTCGACCTGGTACTCGACCGGGTCCTCGACGGTGACGAAGTTGGAATCCCCCGTCATGATCTCCTTGACGGCGCTGTAGAGCGTGGTCGTCTTGCCCGAGCCTGTCGGGCCCGTGACCAGGAGCATGCCGTAGGGCGCGGCGATGGCGTTGCGGAAGTCCTGCAGCGCCTTCTCCTCGAAGCCCAGGCTGCCCAGGTCGAGCGCCAGGTTGCTGGCGTCCAGGATGCGCATGACGACCTTCTCGCCGTGCACGGTGGGCAGCGAGCTGACGCGGAAGTCGATCTGGCGGCCCTCGGCCTTGACCTGGAACTTGCCGTCCTGGGGCTTGCGCTTCTCGGCGATGTCCATGTTCGACATGATCTTGATGCGGCTGACGATCGCGCTCTGCAGGCGCTTGGGCGGCTCCATCGCCTCGGCCAGGTTGCCGTCCACGCGGTAGCGCACGAGCACGCGCTTCTCGAACGGCTCGATGTGGATGTCGGAGGCCTTGCCCTTGATGGCCTGGTAGATGATCAGGTTGACCAGCTTGATGATCGGCGCGTCGTTGCCGTCCGCGGAGTCCACCGCGACGTCCACGACCTCGTCGAGCTCCGAGCCGGTCTTCCCGAGCTCCATGTCAGGGTCGACCGAATCGAGGACCCTGCTGATGCGCTCCGCGTCGTCCGTGCCATAGAGCTTGCTGACGGCGCGCTTGATCTGGGACTCGAGCGCCAGGCACAGACGCAGGTCGCAGCCCGTGCTCAGGCGCAGGTCGTCGTGTTTGACGACGTCGAAGGGGTTGCTGACGGCGATGGTGAGGATGCCGCCCATCTTGCTCACGGGGCAGCAGCCCGTGGAGGTGGCCAGCTCCAGCGGCACGGCCTCGATGAGATCGCGCGGCAGCTCCAGGCGCGAGAGGTCCATCGGCGGCACGGACAGCCGGTCCGCCAGCAGGCCCAGCAGCGTGGGCTCGTCGAAGGCCTTCTTCCCCAGCAGGAAGTCCGTGACGCTCTGCTCGCCCTTGGCGGCGACCTGGCTGGCCTCGGCGAGCAGGCCCATGTCGATCTGCCCGGCCTCTTCGAGGATGCGGACGATGCGGCGATTGAAACTGACCATGGGCAGGGCTCCTAGACGCGCGCCATCGTGCGCTTGAGATCCTCGACGTCGCCGCTGTAACTCAGCGCCTGCTCGAGCGTGATGTCGTGTCGCCGCACGAGCTCGCACAGGGACTGGTTCATGGTCTTCATCCCGATCTTCCCGCCGGTCTGGATGATGCTGTAGATCTGGTGCGCCTTGTCGTCGCGGATCAGCGCGCGCACGGCCGAGTTCGCGATCATGATCTCGAGCGCCAGGGCGCGGCCGTGACCGGACGCGATCGGCACCAGCTGCTGGCAGAAGACCGCCTGCAGCGTGAAGGACAGCTGCGTGCGCACCTGCTGCTGCTGGTGCGACGGGAACACGTCCACGATGCGGTTGATGGACTGCACGCAGTCGGAGGTGTGCAGGGTGCCGAGGGTCAGGTGGCCCGTCTCGGCGATCGTCAGGGCGGCCTCGATCGTCTCGGTGTCGCGCATCTCGCCCACCAGCACCACGTCGGGGTCCTGGCGCAGGGCGCTGCGCAGGGCGCGGTGGAAGTCCTTGGTGTCGCTGCCGATCTCGCGCTGGTTGACCAGGCAGCTCTTGTTGCGGTGCAGGAACTCGATCGGATCCTCGACCGTCACGATGTGGTCGCTGCGCGTCTCGTTGATGTAGTCGAGCATGGCCGCCAGGCTGGTGCTCTTGCCCGAGCCGGTGGAGCCGGTGAACAGCACCAGGCCGCGCGGCAGGCTGGAGATCTCCTGGCAGATGGCGCGCGGCAGGCCGAGGTCCTCGAAGCGCTTGACCACCGCGGGGATCATGCGCAGCACGGCGGCCACGCTGCTGCGCTGATGGAACACGTTGACGCGAAAGCGGCCCAGGCCTTCGACGCCGAAGGAGAGGTCGAGCTCGAGCTCGCGTTCGAAGCGTGCGATCTGGTCGCCGCTCAAGAACGAGTAGATCAGGCTCTTGGCCGCGTCGGCGCCCAGGATGGGGTGCTCGGTGTTCGACATCTCCCCGTGGATGCGGATCTTCGGCGGGGCGCCGGCGGAGAGGTGCAGGTCGGAGCCCTTGCGCTCGACCAGGGTCTGCAGCAGCTCCTCGATCGTCACCGTCGCCGTCGTCGTCGTCGTCGTCATGACCACCACCTCGTGCCTGACGCCGCCGGACCGAGATGGTCCGGAGCAGGTGGGCCCCTATCGACAGCCGACGTTCCTTCTCTTGAACGCGGCGCGAGATGCTTGCAAGACGCTTACGGAGGCGACCTCGTACGGCCGCCACGCCTCCCCCCCCTCGACCGTGCCGCCCTCTGGCGACGCATCTCGCTCTAGGGAACCTGATACGAAGAGAGGCGGGGCGGCTCGCTGGGCCGCCCCGCCTCGGTTGATTCGCTAACTACGTTCTAGCGCGCTCGCAAGCCTCTCGAGCCGCGCAGCGGCGAACCCTCGCTAGAACGTGACCTGGACCTCGACGCGCCGGTTCTTGCTCTGGTCGGACTTGCTCTGCTCGGGGCTCACCAGCGGCTCGCTCTCGCCGCGGCCGTCCACGTCGATGTAGGAGCGCACGCCGTTCTCGCTGAGCACGCGAGCGACCGTCTGGGCGCGCGCGCGGGAGAGGGCCGTGTTGTCTGCCCAGGGGCTCTTCTTGATGGGCGTCATGTCGCTGTGACCGACGACCTGGACGCGGGCGCCGGGCGAGAGCTGCAGGCCCTCGGCCACGGCCTGGAGGGTCTTGGCCAGCTCGACGTCACCCTTGAGGTTGTCGGAGCCGGGGCGGAAGGCGTCCGTGAGGCGCACCATCACCGTGCTGCCGCGCTGCTCAAGGCCGTCTACCCCACGACTACGGAGCGTCTCGGCGAACCGGGCCGCCTCGCCATCGGTCGCGGCCACGGCGGGCGGGCCGGCCGGCTCGTAGGAGGGCATGGGCGCGGGGGCCGGCATGGCCATGGGGGCCGGCTGGGCGCGCATGTCGTCGAGCTTCTGGTTGAGGGCGGCGACCTGGTCGTTGACCGAGTTCACCTTCTGGTCCAGGGCCAGCACGTCGCTGCGGCTGGCCGCATCGGGGGACGGCGCCGGCATGCTGTAGACGGGGGCCTGGGCAACGGGGGCGGAAACGGCGCGAGCGCGTCGGTTCGAGCAGCCGGGGGCCAAGGCCAGAACGGCCAGGGCGAGCACCGGCAGGATGGCGATCTTCTTCATGGGAGTCTCCGGAAGGGTGCCCACAGCCGCCTGGGGGGCGAACGTGGGAAACTGGGTAGGGGGGGCGGCGGGGGCGGGCGAAGAGCAGTGCGGAGCGACAGCAGTGCGGAGCGAACGGGCCGGGGATCAACGCGGCGAGATGTAGATCTCGACGCGACGGTTCTGGGCCTTGGCGCGGCCGGTGGATCCCTTGGCGAGCGGGTTGCGAGCGCCCACGCCCTCGGTCTCGACCTGGCCCTCGGAGAGGCCGCTGTGGACCAGCAGCTTCTTGACGGTCTCGGCGCGGGCCAGGCCCAGCGCGTCGTTGCTCGGCCACGGCGAGCGCCGGATCGGGTCGCTGTCGGTATGACCCTCGACGTGGATCTTGCTGCCCGGATAGGACTCCTGGAGCACCTGGCTCAGCCGAGCCACGGCCTCGACGGCCTTGGGGTTCTTGGCCAGTGAGTCGCTGCCCGAGGGGTAGGCGTCTTGCAGGACGATGGCGACCTTGCGCTGGCCGGCGCGCGTGGTGCGCACCTCGACCGGCGCGTCCACGCCGGCGCGCGTCATGCGATCGGCCACGTCGCGACGCAGGGCATCGACCGCGGCGCTGTCCTTGAACTGCATCGTGGGGGCGGCGGCGGCCGGCTTGCTGCGCTCGGCGAGCAGCCGGGCGTTCTGGGCCTGGATGCGCTGCAGCTCCGTCTGGTGCTGCGCCAGCGAGGCCTGGTACTGGGAGAGCGACTGCTCGGCCTGGGCGGCACGCGCCTCGGCCTCGGGCAGGGCCGCCACCTGCTGGTTCAAGCGCGCTACCTCGCTGTTCTTGGTCTGCAGCTCGACCGCGGCGCGGTCGTGGGCGCTCAAGGCGCCCTGCAGCTGTCCTTCCGTCATGCTGTTCTTCTGGCGCAGGTCGGAAACCTCCGCCGAGAGGATCTTGGTGCGGTCCTGCGCACGATTGCGCGCGCAGCCTCCGAGCGCGACGGCGCTCAAGAGGCCCACGCCAAGCAGGCCGAGAAACATCGAGCGAGAAGTCACCGTCCACACGCTGCTCATGCCGATCTCCTTTGCGTACGTCGTCGTGGAAGCGCGGCGCGTGTCTTCCCAGCGAAGACCGTCTCCACTTTGGAGACCTCACGCGGATCGCGACTGCGCCTGCTGCCCGGCCCAACGCACGCACGCGGATTCAACGACGCATTCGCAGATCGTCAAGCGAAAACACAAGATCTGGTAGGGATTCCGTGGCTCTTCCACAAGGCACAGGGGGCGCGTCGGAGGCGCGATCTGGAGTCCGCCCTCTTGGGTTGCCCTGGGAGCGCCAGGCTCCAGCCTGGCTCCGGGACGCCGCGCTCACGCCCCGGGGCGCAACCCTCGCCGCCGGCCCACGTCCGCCGAACTACCTCCCGGCACATCCCGTGAGCGAGGCGAGCAGGCTGCCGAAGGCCTCCGGCCACCACACCGTCATGACCCACTGCAGTCCGTCGGCGTAGAGCGCCGTGGCCGCGCCCCCCACCGCCAGGTAGGGTCCGAACGGCAGGTAGCGGTGCGAGGCGGCGAAGTAGCCGAAGTGCTCGAAGGCCTCGGGGGAGAGCCCGCTCAGGCTCAGGCCCACCCGCCCCCCGGCCCCCGGCTCGACCTGGCCGGCGCCGGTCCAGACCACGTCCTCGTCCATCAGCACGCGGTTCTTGGGCAGGACGGCCCGGACCTGGACGGTGCCGGCCTCCAGGGCCGCGCCTCCCCCGTCGAACTCGAGAATCACCAGGCCGACCCCGTCGGCCGAGCCCTTGGGCGGCGCGCTCACCCGCGCCCAGACGCGCTGGGCGTCGCCCCGCGCCCCCCCGGCCCCCCGAACCTCGAGCTGCATGGGCTTGGGACGCCCGCGGGTCAGGAGCACGACCAGGCCGTGGACGACGGTCCCCCCCAGGCAGGCCACGATCAGGGTGTAGAGGGTGCCGAGGGGGCCCGTGAAGCCGCCGATCAGGCCCAGGAGCTTGGCGTCGCCCAGGCCCATGGCCTCCTTGCGGAAGAGCAGGGAGCCCAGCAGGCGCACTCCCCAGACGATCGCCATCCCGGCCAGGATGCCGCTGCCCGAGTGGAGCAACTTGTTGAGGCCCGGCTTCAAGCCGTAGATCCAGTCGCCGGGGTGCAGCGTGGTCACGACGGCCAGGATCAGCGCCAAGGCCATCCCCGGCTTGGTGATCGCGTCGGGGATGATGCGGTGGTCGATGTCGATGAAGGTGATGGCCACCAGGGCGGCCAGCAGCAGGGCGATGGCGGTGGCGTCGAGCGGGTTGGGAAAGCGCAGGGCCGCGAGGACGAAGAGCGTGGCCGTGAGCAGCTCGACGAAGGGGTAGCGCCAGGCGATGGGCGCCAGACAGGCGCGGCAGCGTGCCCGGAGCAGCAGCCAGGACACCACCGGCAGGTTGTCGAACCAGCGGATGGGGCGGTTGCAGCGCGGGCAGTGCGAGCCCGGGTGGCTGAGGTTCTCCTTGCGGGGCAGGCGCCAGATGACCACGTTCAAGAAAGAGCCGATCGAGGCCCCCACCAGCCCGGCCACCACGACGAAGAAGGTCCCCATCAGGCGCGTCCCGCCACCGGTTCGAGGCCGCCCCCCGTCGCCGCACGGTAGGCTTGGCCGCAACGGCTGCAGCTGAGGCTGTGGGTCGGAAGGCGCTCGCCGCAGTCGCAGGCGTGGCCCACGGCCCGAGCAGGGGTGCCCATCACCAGCGCCCGGGGGGCCACATCGCGGGTCACCACGGCTCCGGCGGCCACGAAAGCCCCCTCCCCCAGCTTCACCCCGCAGACGATCGTGGCGTTGCAGCCGATCGTGACCCGGCGCGCGACGTTTGTGAGCGCGAACTCCCCGCGCCGCGAGACGTGGGCCCGAGGGTTGCGCACGTTGGTGAAGGCGGCGTGGGGGCCCACGAAGACTTCGTCGGCCAGCGTCACGCCCTCGTAGACCGAGACGCCGTTCTGGATCTTGCAGCCCTTGCCGATGCGCACCCCGGGGCCGACGTAGCAGCCCTGGCCCAGCGAGCTGCCCGCCCCCACCACGGCCCCGGCGCAGACATGGGCGAAGTGCCAGACTTTCACGCCGGGCTCGAGCACGGCCCCCGCATCCACGATGGCCGAAGGGTGGACGAAGGGCGGGGGGCCGCCCGGCCGAGCCCCGCCCGGGGCCTGGCTCACAGGGCCGCCGAGGCCACGAAGCAGAGCAGGATGGCGCGCTGGTCGGGGGTCAACTCCGGGAAGAAGACGCCGGTGTCGTAGCCGATCTTGGACGCCGCGCTCTTGGGGGCCCCCCCGGCAGCGATGCGGTGGGACCAGACCACCACCCCCCGGGTGGTGAGCTTCATGTCGCGCTCCCTCCCCAGGCGGGCGGCGGGCAACTCGAGGGCCACCTGGATCTGGGTCATGGGGGGGAGGGCCCGGGCGCAGTTCATGCGCGCCCCGGACTCGGACAGGTCCAGCAGGTCGAAAGTCTCGTGTTTGCGGTCTGGCCCCATCATCACGCAGGGGAACGAGGCCGAGACCCGCTGATGCTTGCGGCGTTCTGATGCCATGAACCGGCCCTCCGTGTCGGAGCGAGAGGCTACCATCCCGCTACGGCCGCTCGCACGAAGCCGTGCGCGCCGGGCCCTTGGGGGTCCCGGGGGCACGGCTCCGCCAGGGTTGCCCGGATCTTCGCGAACCCTCGCGCCGGCTGGCGGCGGAGGAGGTGAGGAGCCCGTTGCGCAAACGGGCCTCCCGCCGGGCTGCCGACCCGCAGCCCGCCGGCCGTCCGCCCTGGCGGGTCGTGATTGGAGTCGCTTCATGGCCAACTTGAACAAAGTCATGCTCATCGGTCGCCTCACGCGCGACCCCGAGACCCGCTCCCTCAAGAGTGGCACCTCCGTGGTCTCCTTCGGCCTCGCCGTCAACCGCACCTACACCAAGCAGGAGTCAGGCGAGAAGATCGAGGAGACCTGCTTCCTCGACCTCGAGGCCTGGGGCCGCCAGGGCGAGACCATCGCCCGCTACATGAAGAAGGGCCGCCAGATCTTCATCGAGGGCCGCCTCAAGCTCGACACCTGGGAGAAGGACGGCCAGAAGCACAACAAGCTGCGCGTCGTGGTCGAGGGCTTCCAGTTCATCGACAGCCAGGGTGGCGAGCGCGGCGGCGACGGCGAAGGCGGCGGCAGCAGCCGGCCCGCCCAACGTGCCGCACCCGTGGCCAGCGCTGCCGGCGCGGCTCCCACCGACACCCCGCAAGACGACTATCCCGCCGGCGACGACGACATCCCCTTCTAGAGCGGGTGCAAGGTCCAGCGACGAACGCATGCCGCGCTGGACTGGGGGCGCTCGGGCCACCGCGTCGTCCTGATGTAGGAAGACTTGTGTTGGCAGGCTGCATGTCGTCCTCCGCGGCGGCCCTCCGCACCCCAGCCAGCGCGGCGGTGCCGAAACGGCCGTCCTAGCGAGCCCCCAAGGGGCTCGCAGCTACGGAGGGCAGAGCCGACGCGCGTGCACCAGCGGACAAGGGCTGGCGGGTGTCAACGTGCCAGGCGGCGGGGGCGGGCGCGGGCAGCGTCCATCTCGGCGACGAGGTCGGACGGCTGCCCGAGTAGGCGCGCGAGGGCTGCCTTCTTGCCGAAGGCCACGGCCGGCTGATCGAAGGCGTTGATGCCTAGCAACTCGCCCCACAGGGCCACCATGACCTCGAAGGTCAGCAGGGCGGCACCCAGGGCAGCAGGTCCGGCGTCCACCAGCGTGACGGTCACCACCGGCCGGCCGGCACGAGCGACGGCGAAGGCGGTGGCCTCCTGCTCGGCGCGCAGGATCTGCCCCAGGGTCTTGCCGGCCACGGGGGTCAGCTCCTCGCCGCCACCGGGCACGAGCGGATCGGCGGCGCCGCTCGAGGCCGCGCCCACGAAGACCGTGAGCTTGTCGTCGGGGCCCTCGAGCAGGAGTTGCAGCAGGCTGTGCTGGTCGGCGGGGCCGGAGGCCGCCATCGGCGAGACGCCCACTGCGCCGCGGGGGCCGATCTTCCCCAGGCTCTCCCCCACCAACTGCACCCACCAGGGGCCCAGGGGACGCAGGGCCTCGCCATAGGGAAAGAGCACCGTCACGTTGCGGCCGGCCTGGGCGGCGAGGTGGTGGGTCAGAGCCAGGGCCAGCGCGGGGTTTTTGGCGAGATCGGGCAGCAGGCAGCGCTCGGCCGCGAGCCGCGCGCCGCGCAGGGGCTCGCGCGGATCCAGGCCCAGCAAGGCCGCCGGCAACAAGCCCACCGCGCAGAGGACCGAGAAACGCCCGCCGACACCTGGGGGCACGGGAAAGGCGACGTAGCCCTTGCGCAGGGCCCGCGCGCGTAGGGGGTTCTCCTGCTCGTCGCAGATGATCGCGATGCGCTCCTTGGCGCGCGCGCCCAGGGCCCGCTCCATCCACGCCTCGGCGATCAAAAACGTGGCCGCCGTCTCGAGCGTGGTGCCGCTCTTGGAGACCCCCACCACCAGCGTGCGCTCCGCGCGGCAGGTTTGCAGCAGGAACGAGAGCCGGGACGGATCGACGGTCTCGATCAGGTGCAACCGCGGGCCCACCGGCCCCCGCGGCGCGAGCGCGCCGAAGAGCAGGGCCGCCAGCGCCGAGCCGCCGATGCCGAAGAGCAGCAGATCGTCGAAGGGCGGCGAGGAAGCGCGCCAAGCGGCCACCTCCTCGGCCAGGTCCATGCGCTCAGGCAGGCCCAGCCACGCGAGTCCGCCCTTGGCGTGCGCGGCGCGCACGCGTTCCACGGCCCCCAACGCCTGGCCCGTCAGGCGCGTGAGCTCGGCCACCCGGATCCCGCGCCCGCGGCCCAGGACGTCGTCGAACGCGAAGGTGCTGTCGACCTCGAGCATCGCGAGAGCCTACGGTCAACCCCAGCGGGGCGCCACGCTCACGCGTCCGTCGAGGGCACCCCTTCCGCCACAACGCCCCTGGGAGCGCCCGCCTGGCACGCGTTCGTCGAAGCCGCGCCATGCGCCCCGACGCCCCTGGGAGCGCCAGGCTCCAGCCTGGCACGTTGGGGATGAGGCGTACGGGTCGTTGGACGTGACCGGAGCGGTGAGCGCGATGCCTTGGATTCGCAGGCCTCACCCGCGACCCAGAGCCAGGCTGGAGCCTGGCTCTTTTCTTCTCTTCTCTTGGATCGCCGCCCCGCCGCTACAGATCCGCCAGCGGCCCCCGCGACCGCGCGTCCTGGTGCGTCAACAGCTCCTTCAACGGCGCGACGGGATCCAACCCCGCCAGCACCGAGAGCCGGATCGCCAGATCGCGGCCGTACCAATCCTCCGGGTTCGCCGCCGCGGCCTCGAGCGCCTCGCGGGCCGCCGTCGGCAGGTCGGCGCTGGGCATGAACGCGCGGGCGATCGAGCGCAGCAGCTTGGCCCGGTGCCAAGACGTCTCCTGCTCCAACGCCTTGCCGAACGCCTCGGCCGCCTTGGCGTTGTCGTCGGCCACCAACGCAGCGCACCCCTCCGTGAACGCCTTCGAGGCGGCCTCCCAGATCTCGGCGTTCGGGTTCAACTGGATCTGGTTGCCCGCGCTCGGGATCTTGAACAAGACCACGCGCGTGGGCTCGCCGGAGCAGCCGCTGGTGGCCACTACCGACCAGGAGAACACGGGCGTGCCATCGGAGCCGGGCGAGATCGACATGTTGAGGTCGCCCGCCTCCATCGTCTCGCCACACACGGCGCGCATGTAGGTGACGGCCCGCTGCATGAAGCCGTGGCTCTTGCCGGCCATCTCGACCGTCTTGCCCTCGGCCTTGGCGGCCGGAACGACGGCCCCCACCACCTGCGCGCGCAGCGTCTGCGTCTGCTTCGTGAAGGCCGCCAGCTTGGCGCCCAGCTTGGCGTTGAGCCGCGCCTCGACGAGCAGCAGCAGCATCTCTTCACCGTCCCGGCTGCCGTCGGCCGCCTTGGTGGAGACCTGCGCGGCCACCGCGGCCACCTTGCCCTCGATGCAGTCGGCCGCTGCCTTGTAGTAGTCGGCCGTCTCGCCGCTCTGCCCGGCGATCCACTTGCGCAGCAGGGCGGCGTCCGAGAGCTCCAGCGCAACCTCGGCGGCCGACGCCCAGGCCTCCTTGTCGAGCGTCAGCATCAGTTCGCAGGCCGCCGCGGCCTCCTTCGCCCGGTTGCGCCTGGCGTGAGCCAGCGCCAGGGCCTTGGCGGCCTTCACGTCGCTGCCCGCCGCGGCGGCGAGGTGCGGCACGGCGCTGTCGTAGTCGCCCGCGCGCCAGGCGAACGCCCCCAGGCGCTGCAAGAGGCGCGGGTCCTTGCCGGTCTCGACGTGCTTCTTGAGCAGGGCGACGGCCTCCGGCATGCGATCGCTCTCGTCGAGCAGGTCGGCGAGCGTGGCCACGAAGGCTGGGTCGGCACGCCCGTCCACGGCCTTCTGGGCGTTCGCCAGCGCCTCGGCGCGTAGGCTCGCGTCCTCTTCGACCAGCTTGCGCTGGGCCAGCGCCAGGCAATGCCGCAGCCCAGGCACCTCCTTGGTTGCGAGCTTCTCCTTGGCGAAGTTCATCGCGCTGCGCGAGAGGCCGCCCTCGAGCATCAGCTCGGCCTTGACGACCAGCGCCTCCTCGTTGTCCGGGGCCTTCTCGAGGATCGCCTCGACCAACTCCTCGGCCCGCGTCTCCTCGCCCTGGGCGCGCAGCTCGCGCGCCAGCATCAGCTGGGGCCCCACGGCAGCCGGGTCCTTGGCGACGGCCTTCTCGAGGTACTCGCGCTTCTTGGCGGGATCCACCTCGAGCCGCGCGCGCACGAGGTCGAAGGCCGGGCAAGCCGGCGCGGCCTGCTCACGCGGCAGGATGATCTTCTCCCACAGGTCGGCCTCGGGCTTCTTGCTCGCGCGCCAGACGCGCGCGAACAGCTCCCAGAAGTCGGCCGACTCGCCGGCCTTGCCCTTGCCCTTGCTCAGGGCGCTGAAGGCCGCCGCCAGCGACTTGGGATCGCCCTTGGCGTAGAGCGCCTTGGCCTCGTCGTAGTCCTTCTTCGCGGCGGCGGGCACGTCGTCGGCGCTCAGTCCGGAGGCCCAAGCGCAGCACAGGACCAGCAGGCCCAACGTGCCCAGCCAGCGCAACCCGTGCCGTTGCGCCCACAGCCTTCGCGCCGACAGTGTTTCCATGGCCGCCTCCCGCGGGGAGGGCGCTGTCGCCCCTCTCTACCTTGGACGATGCGCACCCCCCGGGGTTCCAACGCCGCCGGGTCGCGCCTGCCTCACCAGGGTAGCCACGGGGGGAGGATCGCGCTGGAGCCCCTGGCCCCCGCAGCCCCCTCCAGGTCGTGCCGTCGCCCGCCGTGCTATACGTCGCGGCGGAGGCCCGGCGACGCGCCCATGCACGAGAACGCGCCCGTGGTCTTCCGTCCCGACCCGGTCGCGGCGGGCGCCACCCGCGTCGGCCGGCTCATGGCCCGCGTGGGCGCCGCCGACGCAGCCGCCCTCCACGCCTGGTCGATCGCCGACCTGCCGCGCTTCTGGGACACGGCCCTCCAGGACCTGGGCCTCGCTTGGTACCGCCCCTACACGCAGGTGCTGGACCGCTCCCGGGGCCTCCCCTGGACCCGCTGGTTCCTGGGCGGCCGCACCAACATCGTCCTCAACTGCCTCGACCGCCAGGCGAGCGCGGGGGGCCGGGGGGGCGCCACGGCGCTGATCGCCGAGGCCGACGACGGCAGCGTGCGCCGGCTGACCTACGCCGAGCTCAAGACCGAGGTCAACCGCGCCGCCGGTCTCCTGCGCGACCTTGGCATCCGGCCCGGCGAGCGCGTCGGGATCTACATGCCGATGGTGGCCGAGGTGGTCGTGGCGCTCTTCGCCTGCCTGCAGGTGGGTGCGCTTGCAGTTCCCGTCTTCTCGGCCTTCGGCGCCGACGCCCTGGCAGTGCGCCTCTCCGACGCCGGTGCCAAGGTCCTCTTCACCGCCGACGGCGGCTTCCGCCGCGGCGAGGCCGTGCCCATCCTCCCCGCCGCGCAGAAGGCCGCGCGCGAGGTCCCCACGCTCGAGCACCTGATCGTGCTCCGGCGCACGGGCGCCGCCGTCACGCTCGAGCCCGGCCGCGACCTCTGGTGGCACGAGCGAGTCGCCCCCCGGCCCCCCGATCCACGCACCGAGGAACTCGAGGCCGAGGCCGGCTCGCTGATCCTCTACACCTCGGGCACCACCGGCAAACCCAAGGGCACGGTCCACACCCACGCCGGCTGCCTGGCCACGATGACCAAGGAGGTCGGCTACGCCTTCGACGTCCACGCCGGCGACCGCTTCTTCTGGCTCAGCGACATCGGCTGGATGATGGGCCCCTGGGAGATGATCGGCGTGCTGGCGCTGGGGGCCACGCTGGTGATCTTCGAGGGCGCGCCGAACTGGCCCCAGAGCGACCGGCTCTTCGAGATCGTCGCCAAGCACAAGGTCACGCACCTGGGCCTGGCCCCCACCGCCGTGCGCCTCCTGCGCCGCGGCGGCGAGGAGCCCAGCGCCGGCCACGACCTCTCCTCGCTGCGCATCCTGGGCAGCACGGGCGAGCCCTGGGATCCCGAGTCCTGGGCCTGGTACTTCGAGAAGGTGGGCGGGCGTCGCTGCCCGGTGGTCAACATCAGCGGCGGCACCGAGATGGTGGGCTGCCTGCTCTCGCCGCTCCCGGTCACCCCCTTGAAGTCCTGCACCCTCTGGGGCCCCGGCTTGGGCATGGATGTGGACGTGGTGGACGAGCAGGGCCGGTCGGTACGCGGCCACGTGGGCCACCTGGTGCTGCGCCAGCCCGCGCCGAGCCTGACGAAGTCGTTCTTGAACGACGACGCGCGCTACCTCAAGACCTACTTCGAGCGCTTCGGCGAGGACGTCTGGTACCACGGCGACTGGGCCTACGTGGACCAGGACGGCTTCTGGTTCCTCCACGGCCGCAGCGACGACACGATCAAGGTCGCGGGCAAGCGCACGGGCCCTGCGGAGGTCGAGGCCGCCGTGCTCGCCCACCCGAGCGCGAGCGAAGCGGCGGCGGTGGGCGTGCCCGACGAGCTGAAGGGCGAGGCCCTGGTGGTCTTCGTGGTCGTCAAGCGCGGCGTGGTCGAGTCGGAGGCCCTACGCGCCGCGTTCTCCGAGGCCGTCGTCTCGGCCTTGGGCAAGACCCTCAAGCCCAAGGCGCTGCGCTTCGTGGACGCGCTCCCCAAGACCCGCTCGGGCAAGATCCTGCGCCGTGCCGTCCGCGCCATGTGGCTGGGCGAGCCCCCCGGCGACCTGGGCACCCTCGAGAACCCCGACGCCGTGGCCGCCATTCCCCGCTCGCGCTAGGGCACCGAGGCCAATCCTCGGCGTGTGTTTCGGGGCCAGCGATGCTGCTTCCCATGGCCATCGAGATCCACGTCCCCGCCGGCACGCGCACGCTGGGCGGTGCCACCCGCGCCGTGCTGGAGATGCTGCTCTCCAAGGGCTTCCAGAACATCGACCCGCCCGTGTCGGGCAAGCTCGAGATCGAGCTGATGAACGCCGACGGCGAGGAGTGGGCCAAGAGCGTGCCCGAGGAGGCCTCGGCCGCCGAGATCGGCGACGAGATCAAGGCCAACCGCGAGATCGTGCGCGCGCGCATCGGCCTACGGCTCGGCTGCTTCCTGCTCTTCCCCGGCTTCTGCGTCCTGTGCCGCCCCGACGAGTTCACCGACTTCGAGCGCGACCCGCGGGCGCGCCAGATCATCGGCCGCGAGGCCCTCGAGCTGGCCCGGGCCTTCACCGCCAAGGAGCTGATCGTGGCCGGCGACGCCGCCAGCGACTTCCTGGGCACCGAGGCCAACACCTGGGAGCAGCTCTGCGACCTGCTCGAGGAGGAGGAGATCCCCTACAAGCGCATCGAGATCCCCGCCTCGAAGGCGCCTCCGGGCGCCTGACGCCGCGCATGACGTCGCCCCGGACCCCGCGCACGATCCTGGTCACGAGCGCGCTGCCCTACGCCAACGGGCCGATCCACATCGGCCACCTCGTCGAGTACATCCAGACCGACATCTGGGCCCGCTTCCAGCGCCTGCGCGGCCAGCGCTGCATCTATCTGTGCGCCGACGACACCCACGGCACGGCCATCATGGTGCGCGCGCGCGCCGAGGGCCGTCCCGAGGAGGCGCTGATCGCCCAGACGCAGGCGGAGCACGAGCAGGACTTCGCCGACTTCGGCATCTCGGTGGACGCCTACGGCAGCACGAACTCGCCCGAGAACCGCGCGCTGTGCCACGAGGTCTGGACCTCGCTCCAGCAGCAGGGCATGGTCGTGCGCCGCGACGTCACCCAGCTCTTCGACGTGAAGCTGGGCGTGTTCCTCGCCGACCGCTTCGTCAAGGGCACCTGCCCCCGCTGCGGCGCACTCGACCAGTACGGCGACGCCTGCGACAAGTGCGGCAGCAGCTACAGCGCCGCCGACGTGAAGGACCCCGTCAGCGCGCTCTCGGGCACCAAGCCCGAGGTCCGCACGGCGCCGCACCTGTTCGTCGAGATCGAGCGCCTGCGCGCGTTCCTGACCGAGTGGACCCAGGCGCCCGGTAGGCTGCAGCCCGACATCGCCAACTTCCTGATGCAGAACTTCCTGGGCGAGCCGCTGCGCGACTGGGATGTCTCACGTCCCGCGCCCTACTTCGGCTTCGAGATCCCCGCCGTTCCGGGCTGCCCGGTGCACGTGCCTGGGCAGTACTGGTACGTGTGGTTCGACGCGCCCCTGGGCTACGCGGCCACGACGGTCACCTGGGCGAAGGCCAACGGCGAAAGCTTCGACGACTGGTGGCGCAGCGAGAAGGCCGAGCTGCACCACTTCATCGGCAAGGACATCGTCTACTTCCACACGCTCTTCTGGCCCGCCATGCTCAAGAGCGTTGGCTTCCGCCTGCCCACCCACGTGCACGTCCACGGCTTCCTCAACGTGGACGGCGCCAAGATGAGCAAGTCGAAGGGCACGTTCGTGGCCGCCGCGACCTTGAAGCAGCACCTCGAGCCCGCCTACCTGCGCTACTACTACGCCAGCAAGCTGAGCGCGCGCGTGGACGACTTCGACCTGAACGTCGAGGACCTGGCCCTCAAGGTGAACAGCGACCTGGTCGGCAAGGTGGTCAACCTCGCCAGCCGCACGGCGCGCTTCGTCGAGGCCACGGGTCTCTCCGCGGCCTACCCCGCCGACGGCGGCCTCTTCGAGCGCGCCGCCGCCGAAGGCGAGGCCATCGCGGCCGCCTACGAGGGCGCCGACATGGCCGAGGCCATGCGCCGCATCATGGCCCTGGCCGACCGCGCCAACGAGCACGTCGAGAAGTCCGAGCCCTGGAAGCTCAAGAAGCAGCCCGGCCGCGAGCAGGCCCTGCAGGACGCCTGCACCATCGCGCTCAACCTCTTCCGCCAGATCGCCGTCTACCTGACCCCCGTGCTTCCCGACCTGGCCCTCAAGACCGCCGCCCTCCTGGGCAAGCCCATCCTCCACTGGTCCGAAGTCACCACGCCCCTCGTCGGCACCCCCGTGGCCCCCTTCGTCCCCATGGCCCAACGCGTGGACGCGAAGAAGCTCGCCTCCATCTTCGCGACTCCCACAGGCGCCTGACCCACCCGGTTCCGTTCCCACGTGAATCGCGGCGGGTTGCCGGGGGCGGGGCCTCTTGCATTGCCCTGGGAGGGCCCTCTTGGGTTGCCCTGGGAGCGCCAGGCTCCAGCCTGGCTCTTCTTCCGGAATCGCCAGCCCAACCTCGTTCTCAGATGCCGGGCTGGCGCCCGGCATCTCCAGGTTCAGAAGCGTCCCTCTTCGATCGAACCGTCAGCGTGGGACGGGCGCGACGCGGCCGACGAAGGCCACGGCCTGGGTGAAGAGCACGTGCACGGTGTTGCGTACGCTGGTGCGCTCCGCGGCGGTGATGGAGCCCTTGGCGAGCAGCTTGTCGAGGTAGCCCTGGAAGTTCGTGACCGCGAACTGAATGCCCCCCGGCGCGCCCATCTCGGCCAGCTTGGGAACGGCCGCGCCCACCAGGTTGCGCACGATCTGGATCTCTTCCAGGCGCGGTTCGGTGCCCGCGCGCCACGCGGGGCGCTCGGTCACGTCCATGGCGGACAGCGCGAGATTGCGCACGAACGCCACGTGACTCTCCATGCGCGCGTAGTCGAGCTTCTCGGGCGTGTCCCCGGGCTGGTGGTAGTGCCCGCAAGCGCCGGTGGTGATGAACAGGAAGGGGATCGAGCGCTCCTGGAAGGGCACGTAGTCGGAGTAGCCCGTGGGCGGCTGGAAGTCGATGCCCAGCAGCGCCTTGCTGATGCCCTCCGCCGTCTTGGTACCCTGCAGGTGCGTGTCGAGCCACCCGCAGTGCTCGCTGCCCATCAGGAACAGCGTGCCCGGCGCCAGGTCGGCGATCGAACGGCCCATCTGGTCCATGGTCAGGAACAGCGCGCACTTCTCGACCGGCACGGGCGGCTCGGCCACGAAGCGCCGGCTGCCGATCAGGCTCTGCTCCTCAAGGTCGAAGGCCACCACGCACAGCGCGCGCGGCAACGCCTGCGTGCGCAAGACGCGCCGCTCCTGCTCCAGCAGCGCGCGCGCCACCTCGAGCATCACGGCCACGCCCGAGGCGTTGTCGTCGGCCCCGGGGTAGACCACGCCGCCCTTCACGCCCAGGTGGTCGTAGTGGGCCGAGAGCAGGACGTACTCCGGAACAGGCTCGCCCGCCTTCGGCGGCTCCGGCCACCAGGCGCACACGTTGCGCCCCTCGGGCTGCTCGGGCGTGCCGCCGAAATCCACGAAGTACGAGTCGCGCCCCGGCAGCGGCGCCATCCCCACCGCCTCGAGATAGTGCGCTATGTAGTCCGCGACCTTGACCCGATCCTCCCAGGCACCTCGGCCCTTCCACTCGGGCCCCGCCAAGCGCTCGACGTGCGCCTTGAGCGACTCCAACACCGGCGCCGTG